>JAUVCD010000755.1 GCA_030590865.1 Myxococcales bacterium
TAGCCGAGCTGGCGCGCTCCGCCGACATCGAGGTGCTCGACCGGGCCACCCGCTGCTTCGGCCAGCGACTGCTCGCCATCGGGAAGCGCCACTGCCGAAATGACAGCGACGCCGAGGACGCGGTTCAGGAGGCTTTGACCAGCGCTGGTGCCCACCTACAGGACTGGCGCGGCGAAGGCAGGCTCGAGAGCTGGCTGGGGCGAATCGTAGTCAACGCCTGCCGCCGGATGCGCCGCGGTCGCAAGAACGACCCCACAACGCACGTGCGAGACGCCGAGCTCACCGCCAGCGATCCTCATCCAGAGCTCCGCATGGCTAGGTCCGAGCTCGCCGAGACGCTCAGCCAGGCACTCCTCAGTCTGGGCCCCACCGACCGAGCCATCGTGCTTCTCTCGGACGTCGAAGGTTGGAAGGGGCCTGAGATCGCCGAACGGCTGGAGATGAGCCGCGGCTCGGTGCGGACCCGGCTGTCCCGGGCCCGCGCTCGCCTGCGGAGCGAGCTGCAAGAGAGCGGCGCGTTGCCCGAGGCAGACTGACCGGTCGACGGTGCCACGATGGGAGTGACCGGCATGGGTCTGAGCGCCCAGCTTGCCCCATCCATGTACCGGATATCATAGAACCGGTCCTAATCCCGACTGAGGATCGGGACATTAGAAACGCCCACAGCAGGCGGATTTGTCACACTTCTCGAAGCAAATGGCTCTACCTCATGACGGCGACCACCTCAGGGACGCCCGGAGTGAACATGGAACCCACCGAGAACGAAGAAAACAAGGTGCTCGAGGTAACTGAGAGTGCCCTCAAGAAGCTGGCCAGAGTGGCCGAAGATCCCGAGACGGCAGGCAAGAGCGTGCGGATCTACCCAGCAGGCGTAGGGTGAGGCGGTCCCCAATTGGGGTTGGCTCTGGATGAGCCAAGAGAAGACGACCAGCGCATCGAGCGAGGTGGTGTTTCATTCCTCGTTGGATCCGAGCTGTCCCACTGGCTGAAGTTCCGAAGCCCCATCACGCTGGACTACGATGTGGCCAACGAGGGCTTCAAGCTCGGCATGGGCATGGGCAGCTACGGCTGCTGCTGACCAAAGTGGCCGGCGCCAGCGAGTGACGCGCATGTTCTAGCGCGTGACCTCTGTGGCCTCACGGCTATACTCGGAATCCCGAGTGCCGCGAGGCCATATGAAGGGTCAAAAGAAGAGGATGTCGGAGAGCGACCGTCCCCCCGTATCGCGTCGTGCGCGAGCGCCCTACCGACCCCTTCGATCGACGGTCTACTTCGGCGCCGTGATCCTCCTGGCCAGCGCCCTAGCGCTGAGCGGGCTGTGGCTTCCCCCACTGGCCGTGGCCATCGTGGCCGGGATCCTCCTGCTGCTCATGGGCGTGCTGGTGTGGCGCCGGCAACGAGTTCTGCGGATTATGGCCGATCCGCGGTGGCGGGACGTGATGCCCTGCTATCTGTCGGTGCAAGATCGAGATCTGCGGATCCTCGAAACGAACCAACGGTTTCGGCAAGACTTCGGTCCGGCGATCGGGGAACACTGCTACCGCATCTACAAGGATCGCCACACGCCTTGCCCGGACTGTCCGGTTCTCAAGACCTTCGCTGACGGCCAGAGCCACCGCAGCGAAGAAACTGTGGTCACCAACTCAGGCCAGGTGGCGAACGTGCTGGTCACCTCCGCGCCGCTTAGGGACCGCAAGGGGCACACGGTTGCCGTCGTCGAGATGTCGACCAACATCACCGAATCCACCCAGCTTCACAACGAGCTCGTCCGCAGCCGCAAGCACTTCAAGCGGCTATTCGACGTGGTCCCCTGCTACATCTCGATCCAGAACTCTGACTTCGAAGTCATCGAGTCGAACGAGCTCTTCAAGCATGACTTCGCCAGCGCAAAGGACAAGCACTGCTACCGAATGTACAAAGGCCGAGACAGCCTCTGCCCCGACTGCCCCGTCGAAAAGACCTTTGCCGACGGCAAGGTGCACAGCAGCGTGGAGCAGGTCCTCACCAAGGACGGCCGGCAAGCAGACATGATTGTCTACTCCATGCCGGTCGAGGATGAAGACGGCACGATCTCATCGGTGATGGAGGTGTCGACCGACATCTCAGAGGTCAAACGGCTGCAACATGAGCTGGCCATGGTGGGCCTGGCCGTGGCGGGCATGACCCATCGCATGAAGAACATCCTAACCGGCCTCGAGGGCGGCATTTTCGTCGTCAACACCGGTTTTGAGATGGACGATCAGACCATGGTCGACGAGGGTTGGCAGATGGTGACCCGCAACGTCACCAAGGTGTCCCAGATTGCCCAGGATCTGCTCTACTGCGCCAAAGAGCGGACGCCGAAATGGGACGATGACGTCTCGCCTCAAGCCATCTTGCGGGACGTCCACGATCTCTACGACGCCCGCGCGTCAACCGAAGGCGTCGAGCTCGTTCTCGCTCTGGACGATCCGCCGAAGCTCGGTCGTTTCGATGCCGACGCCCTGCATAGCTTGGTGCTCAACCTCACCGCCAATGCACTCGATGCCTGCCGTTTCGATCCTGCAACGGGCAAACAGCACCGCATCATCCTGCGTTGTGCCACCCAACCATCTGGAGCGACGCTCATCGAGGTCGAGGACAACGGAGCCGGCATTCCGGACGATGTCAGCCACAAGGTCTTCCAGGCATTTTTCTCGGTGAAAGGAACGGAGGGCACGGGCATTGGGCTGCTGGTGGTGCAGCGTGTCGCCGAGGCCCACAACGCCGAGCTGTCGTTCGACACGGAGGAAGGAGTCGGCACGACCTTCCGGGTCGTATTCCCTCCTTCCGACCGCCCGACTGAGCCGTCGTGAAGGGTCGCGGTCGCGCGCTCCGACCCTCAGCCGATGGCCTTTTTCACGGCGGCAATGAACTTGGTTGGGTTGATGGGCTTGTCGAACACCGCCACCGCCTTGTCCACCGCCGAGCCACGACTGGGCAGCCCACTGGCCACGATAATGGGAATGGCGGCGAGCTCTTCGTTTTCCAACAGGCGCTGGTAGAAGGCCGGCCCTGACTGCTTGGGCATCATGATGTCGAGCACGATCAGGGCTGGCCGCTCCCGCTGAGCCGCCTCCAGACCCTCGGTGCCATTCTGCGCCGTGACGGGCTCATAGCCGTGCTTCTTGAGCACGGCGCTGAGGAAGGTCCGAATGTCAGCTTCGTCATCGACGATGAGGATCTTCTTGCCCATGGCTGCACCTGCACTTCGTCGCGGGTCCGCGCCCTTCACCTAGCCAGCCGAAGCTAGCGCCTTCTCCACCGCAGCAATGAACTCGTCTGGATCGATGGGCTTGTCGAACACGGCAGCCGCCTTCTTCACCGCCAGCTGGCGGCCCGGCAGCCCGCTAACGATGATGACCGGCGTGGTAGCAAGCCGCTTGTCTTTGTGCAGCCCACGGTAAAAATCGGTGCCGGTGTGTTGGGGCATCTGCAGGTCGAGCACCACCAGAGCAGGCAGCTCCGCCTTGGCCGTTTCCAGCGCTTCGACGCCGTTGCTGGCGGTCACAACCTCATAGCCGTGCTTCACCAGCACCGCCTTGATGAATGTGCGAACGTCTTCTTCATCGTCAACAACGAGGATCTTCGTGCTCATACAATCTCTCCGACAATCGTCGTGGGTAGCGAGTGTACTCGATGGCTCGAGGCCCGCGCAATGCGAGCCGTAAGCGCTAATGCTGCCATGCCGCTCACCGGTTGCCTCCCCCCTCGGCCGTCGTGGCGACCGCCTCCACATCGGTGGCGACAGCGGGGAACCGGGGCAGCTCGATGATGAAGCTCGTCCCCTGGCCGAGGGTCGAGCTGCAACGGATGGACCCGCCATGCTCCTTGACGACCTTCTTGGTCAGGAGCAGACCCAAACCCGTTCCACGCATCCCTTTGGTGGTGAATGACGAGCTCAGTACTTTGGCCAGGTTCTCCTCGGTGATCCCCATGCCATTGTCGGTCACTTCAAACACGACCCTGTCGTCCGCACCCGGCCGCACTGCCAGCTGAATGACGTGGTCCTTGTCCGTCCCTGGGTCCCAGGCACAGGCGTCGAGAGCATTGGACGCCAAGTTGGCAAGGCTGGCGCGCATGCCCTCCTTGTCCACCGTGATGGGCGCGATACCTGGTGCCACGCTGCCCTTGATCCGGATGTCGATCATGGCGGCCTTGCTCTCGTAGAGCTCCACCGCCTCGGTAATCAAGCCCGCCGGATCCAC
>JAUVCD010001025.1 GCA_030590865.1 Myxococcales bacterium
GGAGGCCGGGACCTGCCCCGGCGCCAGCGGATCTCTACGAGCCTTCGCCTCCCGAGAAATCTGACGACGTATACGAGTGAACGGAGCTGTCCCGCCGCGGTCAGCCCCATCCATCGCATAAGTAGCGATCATCCGTCGCCACGCGGCACACCACCCAGATTTGGGGGACTCGGGGCCCTCATGGCCGCGCCACCCGGGCCGTCAGCTGCGCCGCTTGCGCCGTGCGGCCAGGAGGGTGAGCAGCAGAGCGCTTGCTCCCCAGCCGGCGAGGCTGCGATTGGGCGCCATCCGGCAGCCACAGCCGCTTAGGCTGGCCCTAAATCAGTGGACACCCAGCAAGGAGGTCATCTGCGAGGGTAGGCCAGAGCGTCGTTGTAGCCATTGCAGGCTCGGTGGTGCCAGCGCAAGGGACCACTCCAGGCTCCGCTCCGGTCCACCATGCCTGCGCCTCAAACGACTTGACGGCGCCGCAACGGCTGTGGTTTGGGTGTCGTCAGTGGGCTGAGCGCTTGCGAGTGCTGCGATCGCCCGACATGTCCATGAACGAGTCTCCAGCCGCTGCGCCGCCGGCCCCGGCCGACAATGCGCCACCCCAGCGAGCACCGTCGACGTTCGCCTGGATCAGTCTCATCATCCTCGGCGTTCTCAATGGCATCGCGATCACATTTGCGGTCCCGACCTGTGCGTTGCTCGTCCTTCTCGCCTTTGAGTCCGACGCGGGGGCAATTGCCATCATCGGCCTGCCCGAGTTTGCCTACGTGCCGGCTCAGTTCGTACTCGTTCTGCCCTCGCTGATCATCGTGATCGTCGCCGCTGCTCGAAAGACCTTCAGCCTCCCGTACAAGCTGCACATTGGCCTGCTGATCCTAAGCTCGCTGATCCTCCTGGTGGATCTGGTCGGGTTCGCCATCGTTATCGTCAGTGTCTATGTTCGCTGACCCCGACGAGAGCGCCCGCACCACCCCCGGCCGAAGAGCATCCCCACCTGCGCTACCGTTGATGATGCTGGGGCTGTTGCTTGCTCTGCGGCGGAGGTGAGACCGGGCTGCGTAGGCACGGCCTCCAGCCCTTGCCGACATGCCCTGGCCGGTAGATGCTCCCTGTGCTTCGTTGGGGGAACGCTAGGTGAGCCAGCAGCCCGTACCATCGCCGAACTTTGGCTATCAGAACCCGGGACTTGAGAATTCATGGGAACCAGTCGAGTCGCCACAAAACATCCCGACGTGACAGGGCGAGACCGTACTCTCTTGCAGTGTGATGGCAGTCACAGCCACCACCTCCCCGCAGGTGCCAAACTGCCGCGCAGAGTGCAATATCAACCACACGTATTGGCATCTATCCTGTTGGTTAGTACCAATTGCGCATCCACGCTTTCTGCCAGCGACTGGTCTCCCCAGCTGCGACAGACCGCCTGTAAGGTCGAAGTGCGCAGGCAGAATGCCAACGAGGACTACGACAGCGTACGATACTACGACGAGCTGGGCCGCATCAGGTCGGGCTCAGTGGGTGGAAAAGCGTGGGAAAACTTTTACTACAACGGCATCGGACAGCTGGTGAGAATTGTTTCCCACATAGAATTTTCGACTTGCGACCCGAGGGTTGACAGCCCGTGCGGAATGCGGCGTGCGATTGACGAGCTCGAGTTCGACTACAATGACGACGGGAACCTATTGTCAAGAACTCACCTCCACGACGACTACCGAAAAGAAGAAGAACTCTTCAAACAGGCAATTCATCGGTCACGTGAAACAGACTACCACTACGACGGGACCGGGCGACTGCAAGAGATCGACGGTTCATACTCGCGGTCGACACTGATGCATGAGGCGGACAGGGTGGTGTCAGCTCGATTTCGATTCGTTGGGAAGGACTATCCCCCGACGGAGTTTGTTGTCGAGTACGACGACAACGGCAGGATATCCGGCCTCGACCTCTTTGGATTCGGCTACCGTTACCACTATGTTCTGGGGCGGGTGACCCGGCGCGACACAGTCGACAACACCGGCTTCGTTGGGGCGTATGATGTTTGGCGCTACAACGCGCGCGGAGACATCGATCGCCACGAACAGGTGACAGCATACAAAGGCACCCAGCAACAAACCGTGGGCGTGACCGAGTTCATTTACGACGGCGATGGCCGACTCCTGGAGAGTCGTTTGAACGGCCAGTCGCGGAACGTGTACACCTACGTCGGCACCTGCGACCGCGTGACGCTTGCCCCGCCGGTAGTCGACCCACTCTCCGAAATCGATGACTCCTGTATTCGAAGCCCCC
>JAUVCD010000501.1 GCA_030590865.1 Myxococcales bacterium
TTTGGGTGGGCACCCCCGAGGGCACCTCCCAGAAGGCCTTGGGGGGCTCGTCACTCTTGGTCCGGCGATTGACCCAGTCCTCGACGCCGTAGGCCGTGTCCTCCATCCAGGCCACCGCCCCAGGTCCGAGAACGGCCCGCAGCGAATCGGCCACCAGTGGCCCGAAGCCGGGGATGTGGTGGACCGCGAACCAGAGAGCCAGCACCGCCACAGGAGAGGCGAGCACTGCATAGCCGAAGCGGCGGAGCCACTTGCGCTTGCGCTTGGGCTTGGGCTTGGCCTTGGGCTTGGGCGGGTCTGAGGGTTGAGAGTCCGGCGCGGGCTCGTCCTTCGAATCGGCGGGTCGCTCCGCCTTCGATTCGGTCCCTGGTTGGCTCTGATCGGTGGCGTCGCCGTCGCTGTCGCGCGGCGGTGCCGCGGCCTCGGTAGCGCTCATCGCGGCAAGTCTATTCGAGCACGGCGGATTGTCGAGAAACCGGGGCTACTTGGTGGCCGGCGCGTCCTCATCGTCTTTGCGCTCCAGGGTCAGCTCGGCGAGCTTGTCCTGCAGCTCGATCCGCAGGGTCATCTGCTGCCCCTTGAGATCCGTCATCTCCATGGTGGCCTGCTGCAGCCGGTTGCTGATCTCTTCCATCTTCTTGGCCAGATGTCGGCGGAGCCGGGCCGCCTGGGGCACCTTCCTCAAGGTCACCAGCTGCACGTTGATCTCGTCGACCCGCCGCCGGTAGACGACCATTTGCTCGCCTAGCAGGTCGATCCGTTGCTGCAGATCGGCAGTGGCGGAGTAGCTCTTCACAATCTGGTCGAGCTTCTGCTTGAGCTCAGGCTCGAGACGGGCCTTCTTCAAGAACAGCGTGACGTCTTTGATGCCCCTCGCCGTGCGGATGTCCACCGTCTTCATCAGCGGCGTCCACTCCTCGATGATCAGCTCGACGGCCTCGCCAGCTTTCACGTTGACCGGGAACAGGTGAGCCCCCCCGAGCTTGGCCACCTTGGCAGTCTTGGCTCGGCTCTTGGTGTCCAGGTTGAAGCCCCGAGCGACCTTGTGACGCACGAAGACCTTGGCGTCCCGCTTGGCGCGGTTGGTCAGGGTCAGCTTGGTCGACCGAATGCGCCGCGTCTCGGTGGTGATGATGCCCCGTTGGATGGTCAGCAGCCGCTCGATCTCCTCGCGGGTCTTGACCTCCGGATCGGCCAGGATGCTGCGGTCGAGGGCGTAGGGGATGAAGGCCAGTGAGCCAGGCAGGATGGGATCGGCCAGGCCCTCACCGAGGAACTGCTTGTCGGCGTAGATGGTGAAGGGCCCCGAGTCGAGGGTATAGGGGCTCGGATTGCGAATCCGCACGGCATTGAAAGCGTATTTCTTCGAGCCCCGGGCGGAGACCGGATCATAGAAGTAGACCCGCTCAGCCTCGGTGACCTGGTTCAGAATGCTCACCATGGCCGAGTGGTCGGCCTCGATGCTCATCGCCGACTTGGAGACGAAGTGGGCGTGGCCGACCGGTTGCGTGTCCGCCGCCTCGGCTTCCGCCTCGGCCACCCGGCCCGCCTGGTTGGCATCGGCCGTCTGCTCAGTCTCCAGCACCCGAACCGCCTCACGCCGGTTCATCACGCCCGTACCGACCACATCGATGTTGCCAGCCGGCACGCCCATGGACACCAGCTGATCGCGCATGGCGTTGGCGCGGGCGAGCGAGGCCTGCTGTCGATCACCATCACCCTCCTGGGCGAAGCCTTCGATCCGGACGCGATGCTGGCCCCCCTGGAGCCGCTGGGACAAGGACTGGAAATAGCGGTAGTCGTGCCGGCGCTTCTTCTTAGCGCTCTGCTTGCCCGCGCCGCGCCGCGAGCGGCTGTACGACTCGCCCGAGTCCTCCTCATCGGCCGACGCCGAGTCGTCCATTTCGAAGTCCATGGATGCCCCCGTCGCCCGCTCGCCACCGGCATCGCCCCCCCCACCGCTCTGGATCATGGCCAGCTCGTCGGCGCTGATGTTGCCCAGCACCCGCACCTTGCGGGTGGCCACTGCGTAGGGCGACCCGCCCGTAGGTGGCGCCGCAGCCAGAGCGGCTCCGGTCGACAGGGTGGCCCGCTCCACTAGCCGCACGCTGTGCAGATCGTAGCGAAACGACAGCGCTGAAGTCGAACCGACGCCGATCCGCACGTTCGTCCAATCTTCGCCCGAAACGTTGTCGACCACCGCCCAGCCTTGCAGCCGAGCCTTGCCCCCCTCGTCGAGTACCACCCGGTAGCTAGGCTTCCAGGCGGGGCTCTCGGTCACATAGGTGATCCGCAACCGACCGTGAGTCTTAGGCAGCTCGATGGTCATGGTCGCATAGCCCTCGTAGGCGTCGAGGGTCGGGTAGGACACGGGCATGGCCTTGCCCGACTTCTCGTCCACGATGCTCAGCGACTTGAGGAAGTCGTCCACCCGCTCGGCCGGCACCCGCAGGGTGATCTTCTCCTCCCCGGCTGGGGCGTAGCGCTCGAAGTAGGACACGCCGTTTCGGTAGATGATCACCCGACCGAGGCGGGTGTCGCTCAACACCGGGGGGGCATATTTGCCGGCGCAACCCAAGGTGGCGCAGGCGGTGGCTGCTAACAACAAGGTCTTCAGTGCACGCATTGCCAACCCCTCACTTCTTAGGCGCCTGGCCCTTTTGGGGCTCATCCGGCTTGACCAGAGTCAGCTCGGCAAGCTTGTCCTGCAGCTCGATTTGGGAGGTCATCAGCTGCCCTTTCAGATCCGTCAGCTCCATGGTCGCGTCCTGCAGCTTGTTGCTGATCTCCTCCATTTTCTTCGAGAGGTGCTGTCGCAGCCGGGCGGCCTGCGGCACCTTGCGCAGGGTGACCAGCTGCACGTTGAGCTCGTCGACCCGAGTGCGATAAACGACCATCTGCTCCGCCAGCAGCCCGATGCGCTGCTGCATGTCTGCACCGGTGGTGTGACGCTGCACGATCTCCCGCAAGGCCTCTTGCAGCTTCCGATCGATCTTGGCCTTCCGAAGGTACAGCCCAATGGCCTTGATGCCCTGGTCGGTCCGGATGTCGACGGTGGTCTCGATAGGCGTCCACTCCTCGATCTCCAGCTCCAGGGTCTCGCCCCCCTTCACCATCATGGGAAACAGGTGCGCCCCGCCGAGCTTTTCCATCTTGAGCGCCGGCGCCTTCTGCAGCGTGTAGCCTGGCGCCACCTGGTGGCGCACATAGACCTGGGCGACCTGCGTGCCTCGGTTGGTGAGGCTCAGCTTGGTCTTGCGGATCTGTTTGGTCTCCGTCGAGACGATGCCCCGCTGGATGGTGATGAGCTTGTCAATCTCCTCGCGCCCCGTCACCTCGGGCTCGACGATGATGGTGCGATCCAGCGCGTAGGGAATGAAGGCTGTCGAGTGAGGCAAGATCGGCTCGGCCAGACCCTCGCCGAGGAACTGACCTTCCACGTAAACGGTGAAAGGCCCCGAATCGAGGGTGTATTTGCTCGGGTTGGTGAGCCGGACCGCGTTGAAGGCGAACTTCTTCGAGCCTCGCGCCGAAATGGGGTCGTAGTAGTAAACCCGCTCGCCCCGAGTCTCCTCGTTGAGGATGCTGATCATCGCCGAGTGCTCACTCTCGATGGTCAGCGGGTCGGCCGAGACGAAGTGAGCCTGACCCAGCGGCTGGCTCTCGACCGGCCCCTGGGCTTGCTTGTTGCCCTTCTGGTCCTCTTTTTCGAGCGGCTCGGTGACCTCGAGCACTCGCAGCGCTTGGGTGTCGTTGATTTCGCCGGTCCCAACCGCTTCGATCTGGCTCGCTGGGATCCCCTGCTGGATGAGGCGGTTGCGGAGCCGGTTGGCTCGATCCAGCGAGGCGACCCGGTGATTCTTGTCGCCCGTCTGGGCATAACCCTCGATCCGAACCCGCTGCTTCGAGCTCTGCAGCTGGCGCGTCAGGGTCCAGAGCATCTGGTCCGAACGGGTCTTGCGGCCCTGGGCACGACCGCCTGAAACGGGAGCCGGTTTGGCTGGAGAGGCCCAGCGCGCCGTGGGCTGGGGACGGGCGGAGCGGCCAGCAAGGCCGCCGCTACCGTAGCCCCGTCCGACACCACTCGCTTTTCCGGTCCCTAACGTGGTCCGTGGTGGGGGCGTCTTGTAGACCGGCTGGCTCTTCACGGGCGCCCGCCTGCCATCTTTGGTCCTCTCAGCCTGGGCGACCTTGGTGCGGCTCCCATCATCGTCGGCCAGCTCGGCGAGCATCGACTGATCGATGTGGGCCATCACCCGGACCTTCTTGCCCTTGGCGGCGTAAGGCGAGCCGCCGGTCGGCGGCGCCACGGCGAGCAGCGAGCCCGAGCTGAGCGTCACGCGTTCCACCAGCCGAACGCTGTGAAGATCGTAGCGAAAGGAGAGCGCAGAGGTCGAGCCCACGCCGATCTTGACGTGCTTCCAGTCCTCGCCCGAGACGTTGTCGACTATCGCCCAGCCTTGCAGCTGGGCCTTGCCGTCCTCGCCGAGCACCACCCGATAGCTGGGTTTCCAAGCGGGACTCTCGGTCACATAGGAGATGCGCAGCCGGTTGTGTCGCTCCGGCAGCTTGATGGTCATCTCCACCACACCGCCTGCCCGGTCCATCGTGGGGTAGGACACCGGCATGGTCTCGCCGGTCTGGTCATCGATGATGGTGAGCGACTTGAGAAAATCGTCCACCCGCTCGGCGGGCACCCGCAGCGTCAGCTCATCGTCACTGGCGGCGGCGTAGCGCTCGAAATAGGCGACACCATTGCGATAAATGATGACCCTGCCGAGCATCGCCTGGCTGACGATGGGTGGCGGACCGAACTCGCCAACGCAGCCCAGGCCAAGGCCTGAGGCCAAAGCCAGCATCATGACAGCGGCAGCGCGCCGAGGCGCACGCCGACAAGCGTTTTTTCTAGCAGCCATCTATCCCCTCGTAGCAGTCGACTCTCAAGGCGGTATACGCGAAGACTCCGCAACCCACCCCTGGGGCATGTGCCCGAGGGGAACCCTCGCATGAACGGGGGTGGCGCGGCGACACTTACAGGGCTGTGACGATCCCCTGCGGCAGAAGTTCTACCGGTGATTGCTCGGTACACGCAGGACAGTGGCCTTGGATACCCCGGAGGAGCCGTCGCAAACGTGCTCATGTCGGTTGATGTGCGCCCCGTTTGACCCAGCAGGGAGCCGCGAGTCAGGATGGATGCTTTCTCCACCGGAACGTGGACGCTCGCCGAGAGCGCGAGCTCCAGGAGCGCCAACCCATGAGCTTCGAAGACCGCAGCAAACCGGTTCGTGAGGGCGAACGGCTCGATGTGGGCAAGCTTCGTCTCTATCTGGAGGAGGTGCTCGCCGAGCCGATTCCGACCCTGACGGTGACCCAGTTTCCTGGGGGCTATTCGAACCTCACCTACCTGCTCCGTTGGCCCCGGGCCCAAGGCGGCGAGCGCTCGGTCGTGCTGCGCCGTCCACCCTTCGGCTCCAAGGTGAAGCGGGCCCACGACATGGGCCGAGAGCACCGTATCCTCACCCAGCTCTCACCCCACCTGCGCTGGGTGCCCAAACCGCTGGTCTTCTGTGAAGACCACGACGTGATGGGCGCCGACTTCTACGTGATGGATCGCATTGCCGGCGTCATCTTGCGCCGTGAGGTTCCTTCGGGCATCACCCTCGAACCGGCCACCGCCCGGCACATGTCCGAGACCTTGCTCGACACGCTCGTACAGCTCCACGCCCTGGACTACGACGCCATCGGCCTGGGGGATCTGGGCAAGCCCGAGGGTTACGTGGAGCGGCAGATCCGCGGGTGGATCAAGCGCTACGGCGATGCCCAAACAGACGAGGTCGAGACGATGCCGCCGGTGGCCGACTGGCTGGTCGCCAACCTGCCCATCTCGGGACCGGCCACCATCCTTCACAATGACCACAAGTTCGACAACGTCATCTGGGACACAGAGCGTTTCGAGCAGCTGATCGGCGTGCTCGACTGGGAGATGGCGACTCTCGGGGACCCGCTCATGGATCTAGGAACGACCCTTTGCTACTGGATCGAGGCGGGGGATCACGCAGGCCTGCAGAACATGAGCTTTGCCCCCACCCATCTGCCCGGCATGCTCACCCGCCGCCAGCTCTGCGACCGCTACGCCGAGCGGACCGGACGGGACGTGTCCAGCATTCTCTTCTACTACGTCTACGGCCTGTACAAGACTGCCGTCGTGGTTCAGCAGATCTACTACCGCTTCAAGCAAGGGCTCACCCAGGACCCCAGGTTCGCCGGACTCATCTTCGCGGTCCGGCTGCTAGCCGAGCGCGCCGCCGAGACCATCGAGCGGCAGGAGCTGTGAGGCGTTCAGGGACAGCAAAGGGTGTGGCGTCCGCCGAACGTCACGCCTCCTGAGTGATTGTCGATGGGCGAGCAACTGGTGCCCGTCCAGGTCCCGGCCTCGACCAAGTAGCCGTCGTGACCGTTGGCGCTCGACACGTTGGCGCAGTTGCCATCCGCCTGAACGGTGGCCAGCACCGAGCTGCTGCAATTCCACGTGTCGTTCAGGTCGAGGTGGGCGCCGGCGCAACTCCCGGTTGGCGACCCGCACAAGCAGCTGCAGATGCGGGTATCGTTTGCCGTCTCGTCGAGAACAGTCCCCTGGGAGAGCTCGGCAGGACAAATCGCCGAGTCCTCGATCAGCACGCAGACACTGCCCGTGTCTTCGTTGCCGGCGGGCACGCAGGTCTCGCCCTCCGGGCAGCCCGTGGCAATCGGGTGCTCGAGTCGACAGATCACGATCTGGTCCACCGGGGGTTTGGCCGGCGTGCCAGGCTCGCAGCTACCGCCTGTCGCCGTCGACGGAGCGACGATGTAGCCTCTGGCTTGAGTCGAATCGCCCTCCGCCACGTCGACGCAACTGCCGTCATTGCTGGTCGTGGGACCGTCTTTTTTGCTGAAGCAGCCACCATCCCAGTAGCGGGTGACGCTGCCAGGCTGACAGGAGCCGCCCTGGGGCGACTGACAGCTGCAACTTCCACAACCTGGGTCGATGCCGTCGAAGAAGACCTCGTCGTCCTGCCAGCCCGTTGGACAGAGACCAAAGGGTACGGTCACAGCTCGCACCAGATCACCAAGAGCGGGATCCGCCACACACTCGAAGCCCAGCCCGCAGCTGCCGGTGGTCCCAGCCGCACCGCCACCACCGCCGGTGCCCGAAGCGATGCCACCACTGCCGCCGCCGCTAGT
>JAUVCD010000526.1 GCA_030590865.1 Myxococcales bacterium
CTCGAAACCGCCGTGGTCCGAACCGATGGCCACCGGGCTGCTGGCTGGGTGAGCCGACATAGGCGCCACCATCGTCCCAAGCAATGTCGCGGTCAAGTGGTGCGTCAGCCGTCGAACCCGAAGGACACCATCCCCTGTCCGCTGATCGCGTCCAGGTCCCCCTGGCCGTCGATCTCGTAGAGCAGCCGCCAGTGAGCACAGAGGGCGTAGGGGTGGCGCGACCAGGTCTTGGTTCCGAGCTTCAGGCAGCCGCTGGCGTCGAACCGGTCGACCGGCACGGTCAGCTCGCTGAAGATTCGCAAGTAGCTCAGGTTCACTTCCGGGCGGACACCGATCAGATCGATCTGCCCCCCCCAAGCGGGCGCCCAGTCCATCTCCCGGTCATGGACCGTCAGCCCGTAGCGCCCGGTCGGCACCAGCGTGGCCACGCCTCGTAGCTCGAGGTTGAAGCTCTGCCTACTGAACCGCATACCGTCCCAGTAACCGCCAAAATAGCCCTCCCGCCTGAAGCCGAGCTCTAGCCGCGGGAGCTCGAGCGCTGAGCTGTAGATGAGATGGTTGCCGATGGCGTGAAAGCCGAAGCCCACACGGGCCACCAGCTCGCTGCGGGGCCAGGACCGGACGTCGTCGGCCGGCGGCAGCTGAAGGCGGTACCCGATCATCGCCTCACCGCCGATCCCGCCGTCGAAGCTCGTCGTCTCGCCGCCGAAAGCCACGCCGAGGGACCCGAAGCCGGTGAAGCGAAACGACTTCGGGGTGCTAGGGGCAGAGCTGAAAGCCACCCCCTGACCTCGGAACATGGCGAAGAGGCCAAGCGCCTCGTGATGGGCCGAGTCCAGGGTGCGCAGGCTGCTCACCCCCAACAATGCCTGGGGCCCCATATGGTCGGCGTCACCCCAGTGGCGGAATACGTCGTCGAAGTCGAGCTCGTCAGCCGTAGCGCTCGTGCCAGCCAACAGGCCCGCCAGCAACACAGAGCAAGGCGCAGCGAAGCGCATGAGCGATACCTTAGCGCCCCCCGAGCGGGCCAGCCAGCCGAGCGGCCCGGCTCACGGCGCCAGCGCCGCCGGGACCGCGAGCTCGAGCATTCCATTCGGGGCGGCCGCCTCGAACAGCGCCCCCCGTCGATCCGCCACCCCGAGGCGCATCGTTCCGTCGGCGAGCACCAGGGCGTAAGGCGCTCGGGCGGTCGGCACGGTCTTGCCGTTCGGCACGACGTAGACCAGCACGTCGTGGGTGCCTTGGGGCGGTGGCACGTCGGCGGCACAAAGCGCAGCCACTGTGGCATCTCGATCCTCGACGGCGCAGCGCCACAGAGCGCGCTTGTCGAGCGGCGCCTCCGGGCCTCCCTTGGTGACCTGTTGTCGCAACAGCCGCGCGGCAGCCACTCGGACGCGCCAGGATCGGTCGCGGCCGAGCAAATGCCGCAAACCGCCGGCGTCGCAAGTGAGCGACGCCATCCGCAAACCGGTCAGGGCGCCGGCGCGCACGTAGGAACGATAGTCCGTCAAGGCGGCGCACAACGGCTTGGCCGCGGCAGCGCTTCGCCCCGACCGCACCGCCACCTGGGCCAGCGCCGTGGCAGCATTGCCGGCTACCGCCACATCCAGATCGGCAAGCAGCGGGGCGAGCCTCGCGATGGCGCCAGCGCCCCCGACCTTACCCAGCGACCAGGTGGCATTCGCCCGTACCGTCGGGTCGGGATCGCCAAGCAACGCCTGAAGCGCAGCCACCGACTCTGGGTGGCCAGCCAAGGCCTCGGCGATCTTGCGACGATCATCCACGTCCGCACCGCGACGCAACTCGCTCAACAGCGCGCCGGCCTCTTTGATCGGCATGCGACCGAGCCCCTCGATGAGCGCGTCCCGCGCCGCAGCAGGCGCCGCAGCCACTGCCCTCTTCACCTGGCCGACTAGCGCCGGATCGCGGCTGCGCCCGAGGGCGCCAGAGAGGCCGATCCCGATGGCCCCTCGATCCTGCTCAGCGCTCACCCCAAGGCGATGCAACAGCTTGCGCGCCGCCCCGTCTTTGCCGACCTTGCCGATCGCCGTTGCCGCCGCCACTCGCAGCCGGTGCGACGGATCGGCCAAGGCCTCGAGCAAGACATCGTCGACGTTCGGGGACGCCACCCCCAGCACGCCCAGGGCCTCGACGACCGCCACCTGGAGCGCCGTGGACCTGCTCTTGGCGAGAGACAGCAGCAGGGGCTGTGCACGAGGCGAACCGGACCGTCCCAGCAACCGCACCAAGGCAACCCGCTCGGACACCGACGCGCTCAGGTCGAGCACTCGGGCCCGGACGACGTCGACCGCACGACCATCCGGCTGCGTCGGATCGAGCAGCCGGCTGGCAGCCTGGACGACCACCTGACGAACCCGACCGTCTGCCTCGTCGAGGTGCTCGAGCACGAAGGGCAAAGCCCGTCGATCGCCCAGCGAAGCCAGGGCGTTCATGCTGGCGTCGAGAGCAACGGCGCCTCGCTGCGCAGCCCGCACGACGGCCGGCAGGGCCTCACGAGCATCGAGGGCTGCGAGAGCCAAGACCGTCGCGGAAGCCAGCCGTTGGGATGGCGAGGCATTGAGGGTCAGGAGGAGCCGCTCGATGGCAGGCTGTCCCGCCTTCGCGAGCGCCCCGCGAACCGGTGCCCGCCCGCTCTCGTCCAGGGGCACCGGGCCTTCGCTTTCGAGCTGGTCGATCAGCAGTTTCACC
Organism: Myxococcales bacterium; assembly: GCA_030590865.1. Classification (GTDB taxonomy): domain Bacteria; phylum Myxococcota_A; class Polyangia; order Polyangiales; family Polyangiaceae; genus JAPYTK01. The sequence goes on from JAUVCD010000526.1 coordinate 2,710, forward strand.
GCATCAGGGGTGGCGATGTGACCGAGGGCCCGCAAGGCGGCGTCCCGAACTGGACCGCCAGCACCCGCCTGTCCCCCCGCCCCGGTGCCCTCGGCCGACAAGAGCGCCGCGATGGCGGCCGTCGCCGCGTCGGCGCCCAGCCTGCCCAAGGCGTCGAGAGCCTCTACTCGCACCGCCACCGTTTGATCCTGCAGCGCGAGCATCAGCGTGGCGATGGCGCGACCATCGCCTAGCTGACCGAGGGAACGGGCCGCCTCGCGGCGCACGTCCGATTCCTGGTCCTGCAGCTTGCTGACCAGGGGCACCACGGCCCGTCGATCGCCGATACGGCCGAGAGCACGTACCACCGCGAGCCTCACCGAGGCTGCGCCGTCGTCGAGGTGGCCGAGCAGCGGAGACACCGCATCAGACATGCCGCTGCCCCCCATGGCTGCTGCGGCAGCCTGGCGAACCCTGGCCTTGGCGTCGCCGAGCACCCGGGCAAGGGCTTGCACGGACTGAGCGGTCGGTACGGCAGCAATCAGCTCGCAGGCCGCCACGCGAAGCCGCACGTCCCGGTCACTGAGCCAGCTGACCACCTCGTCGCCTGCCTTGTCGACGCCCAGAGCGGCGGCGGCACGGGCACCGAGCAAGCGCACCTCGATATCGCCGTCCCTGAGCGCCCGCCGGGCCAGACCCGTCGCGAGCTTCGGCGGCAGCCGCGGCAGTTGAGCCGCCGCTCGTCGCCGCTCGCTGACATTGCCGCTGACGAGCGCCTCGGCGACCCGCTCGTGGCTGCTGGGCCAGACGCTCGCCTGGGCTGGCATCGGGACCATCGACAAACCGATGGTCGCCGAAAGCAAAGCACCGACCACGATGGGCTTGCGAAGCCTCACAGTCGTGACCATAGCAGGGTCGGGCAGCAGAAGGCGGCTCGCCGAGCGAAGATTGGACGTGCCGATGCTACTTGCCGGCCCGGCCGGTCACGTTGAACTTGCGAACCGTGGGGTTCCAGGGCACCGGGGCCACGACGCCGTCGGGCGTGAGCAGCTCAGCCTTCAGGGTGTGCTCGCCGTCGAGGGGAGACCAAACGACGATCGGCCGCCATTCGGTCAGGTAACGCATGATCCCTTCGTCTTTGATACCTGGTCCGTTCAGCGTCAGGCGCACCGAGTGCTTCTTGCTCCCAAGCTCGGCGTTGAGGACGAAGAAGTCACCAAGAATCTCCAGTGCCCCATCACCGTCGAACGGGCCGACCGGCGGGCCCAGGACCATGATCGGGTCCTTCGACCAGTTCCACGCGCTATCGGTCTTCTTGCCAATCCAGAAACGGCGCACCGCCACGCTTTTTGGCCCCTTGATGACCTCGTGGTTCTTGCGGGCCACGTAGAGCGCCAAGATGTGCTCGCCCTCGGCAATCGGCTTGCCCCCGTCGCTCAGGTCGCTCAGGCGCACCTTCTGTTTCGGGTCGGTGACCGGCTTGGCCGGCACGTTGTCGAGAATGAACTGCAAGTACGATCCCTCGGGCTGGCTCTTCCAGTTCGTCACCCGGTAGATAATTTTGTAGTTCGTCGCGTAGTGCTTCGCCACGCTCTGGTCACGGCCCGGCCCATCGATCCGCACAGCGGGCAGCCGGTCAGGCTGCGGCGAGGGCTTGGCCTCCATCAGATCGACGTTGACCTTCGGGGGCTCAGGCGGCGCCTCGGGCTCTGCCGTTGCCGCCGCCGTCGCGCTGGGTGGCGGCGCGCTGGGGGGCGGTGTTGCCGGGACAGTCTCGCCTCCGCCACAAGCGGCCAGTCCGAGACCGGCCACAACGGCAAGTCGGACACAACGGGGGATCTTCATGGACGCACCGTTCCTTTCCACATTCGAGGGTGTGCTCGAGGCGAGCAGCGCGCGAGCCTATTGTTCAGCGGCAGGTCGGTCAAGGACCGGTCACCGACCGCAGCCACCGTCGCGCTCAATACCGCAGAATTCGGGCTGGGGGCTCAACGCACTGCCAGGCCGCTGCCACCGCCATCCACCGCCCGAATGGGGGTCGGGGTGCCATGCTCTGCCGGCAACTCGCAGCCGAGAACCTGGCGGAGCGCACGCAAACAGCGGCGGTTTTGTGAGGCATCACCCACCGTGATGCGCACCACGCTGCCGCCAGCGCGATGGGAGCCGAGGGACCGAATGAAGAAGCCTTGGGCCAACATCTGCTCCACGATATCGCCGTCGTTCAGGGCAGTTCGCGCCACGTCGACGAGCACGAAATTGGCCTCGCTCGGGATGACTCGCAGGCCCGGCAACTTGGCAAGCTCGCCTTCCAGGAAGTCACGCCCAGAACGCAACGCCGTGATCCGGCGCTCCTGCTCGGCCATGTCGTCCAGCGTGGCGATCGCCGCTGCAATGGCCAGCGTCGACAGGTTCCAGGGCAGCTTCACCCGTGACAAGAGGCGAATGTGCGCCGGGTGGCCGAGCGCATAGCCCACTCGCAACCCAGCCAGCCCATAGGCCTTGGAGAACGTCCGAAGCACCAGGGCGTTGGGATACTCGGCCACCAGATGATGCAGCGAGGCACCATCGTTCGACAGCTCGTAATAGGCCTCATCGATCACCGTGGGCAGCCCCAATCTGAGGAGGCGCCGCACCTTGCTCTCGTCGATGACGTTGCCCGTCGGGTTGTTGGGGCTGCACAGGAAGATGAGCTTGGTGCGCTCAGTGATCGCCCCAATGCCGCCGGCCACGTCCAGATCGCCATCAGCCGACAGCGGCACCATCACCGGTATGCCACCTACCGTCCGCGTCCGGGCCTCGTACATGGAGAAGGTCGGCACGTTCAGCAGCACCTCTTCGCCAGGGGCCACGAAGGTGCGAATCGCCAGATCGATGAGCTCAGCCGAGCCCGCGCCGAGCAGCACGTGATCGCCGTCGACTCCCTCGCGCTCGCCCAGCTTGGACCGTAGCTCCCTGCCGCGGCTGGGGTAGAAGTTGCTGTCCATCGCCGCCTGCATGATGGCCTCGAGCACCCTGGCGCTGGGCCGGTAGGGGTTCTCGTTGGACATCATCCGCACGACACCATCGCGCCGCTCGGCCAGAGCGAAATGCTCTTCGTTGTACGGCGTGGCCGCTCGCACCCAGGTGGGCGCAAACAGCTCGATGCCCTCCGGGTCCGGTCGGGCGCCCCCATCGGGCTCGTCGCCCAAGCCCTCACCAAAGACTCGCAACATCGCCTCGGCGCGCTGGGCGGCCTCAGGGGTGTCGACGTCAATCCAGCGAGCGTCGCCCACCCCGCAGGCGTACATCACGCCGCGGCTGGCCAAAGCGCCGATGCCATCGGAGAGCGAGCAATCACCTTTGGTGTCGTAAACTCGCTGAAGCTCAGCCACCAGCGAGGGGCCGATCCGGAACACGCCGGTGTCGAGGGCGTCGTAGACCTCGAGCTGCTTGTCGATGCGTTCGATCCGTCCCCGTCCCTGAGGGGCGCTCGAGAGCTTGACCTTGGTGGCATCGTCGACGTCGAAGCAACGCTCGATATCGTGATCCACAGCCAGAGCACAGCTGCCCGGCGGCAGATCGAAAGCATCCAAGCGACGGACTACCTCAGGTGAGTAAAGGTGGTCTGCCATGGTGAGCAGACACTCCTGATCGATGTGCTCCTTGGCGGCGAGCACCGACACGCCATTGCTCTTGTCGAACTGGGTGTTTTCCACGAAACGCAGCTGCAGCCACAGCGACGGCTCAGCCAGAAGAGCGCGACGAATCTGCTCGCCCCGGTAGCCGATGACGACCACCGCCTCACGAATGCCTTCGCTCTGTAGTGTGCGAAGGATCCTCACCAACATCGGCACGGAGGCAACCGGCTTCAGCGGCTTTGGGATGTTCTCCCCTGAGACCAAGCGAGTCCCCCGTCCCGCTGCCAGCACGATTGCGCGTTGTGTCATTTCCAAGAATCTTCCGCGAGGGCTGATTGCACGAGGACCGATGCAGCGTCGACTGATTGGCGCCCCGCTCTTAGCACGCTTCCCCAACAAGGGGCAATTTTCTTCATGTCTCCGAGGCTTTAGCTGTAGCCGAGGTGTGCTCGGGATTCACAGTTGTGGCAAAAAAGTCACACTCCTCGGTGGTGGTGGCGCCTGGCCAATCAACAATCGGTGACTTGCGCCTACTTGGTACGACAACGTGGCAAGCTCCGTGCCGCCTCGCGGAAACGGCAATGCAGTGTATGTCCATGTAGGCTCAAAATCCC
>JAUVCD010001091.1 GCA_030590865.1 Myxococcales bacterium
GCGCTGGAGCGCTCACCGGGAAGGGCATGGGATCGACGCCCTCACGGAAACGGAGCCAGGCGGCCAGCTGGCGCTGCGGCTGGGGGCCGTCGCGCAGCACCGTTTGCAGCCAGTCGCGCCCGATGGGCTTGCCGAGCAAGAAGCGCCCGCCGCGTTTCTCGGGCTGCTCCCGCTCGATCCAACGGGCCACGGCGTCAGGCTCCGGCCAGTCCAGATCTTCATCGGGATCGTCCCCCTGCTCGACATCCTCGAAGTCCTCTGCCGGCTCCTGGTCGAGTTCCTCGGGCGCGTCGGCCTCGAGCTCGTCATCGATGGGCACGCCGGTGATGGCGTAGAAGGCATGGCCCGCCCGCCGAGCGTGATCTTCCTCTCGCATACAGGCGGCAATCCAAGGCAACAGCTCGGGGTGGCCAGCCGTAGCGGCACCGATGAGAGCAACCCGCCGGCGACCGGCTGCATCGAGACCGGTGATCCAGTTGAGTGCAGCTTCGGGCTTCAAGAGGCAAGCGGCTAGCTGAGCGGCGTGCTCCCCGAGCGGGCCGTCGTCTACCTCAGCCACACGCTGCAGCCCCATGACACCTGCTGGCTGTCCCAGGAGCGCCGTCGAATAGCTCGCCCAAAAGCGAGCTTCGCTGTCGTCGCTGGTCAGGTGCGATCTGAGCTGGTCGGTCAGCCGCGTGGCGGCAACCTCACCTACGGCTTTGAGCGCTTGCAACCGCAGGCCCCGGTCCTCGTCGTGCAGGGCTGCTTCGAGCGCATCGCCGGGGTCGATGCAATGCGCCGCGTGACCGGCGATGCCCATCTTCTTCAGCATGGCCGGCACCTCAGGCGCGACCATGGCGCGCAGCACCTTTCCCATTGGCTCGACGGGGCAAAAACCAATGGCCGAGGGCAACGCCCGCCACAGCGCTTCTTCCTCACCCACCTTGTCGAGCACCAACGCAAAGCCTTTGAGATCGTTTCGGTCGAGGGCGAGCTTGGCCGCAACGAAGGCTTCGCCGGGCTCGATCTCCTCTTCCAGGGCCTCGAATGCCAGCGTCCAGCCCATTTCCTCGGCAATGCTCAAGCCGTCGAGGTGGGCCTCAATCCGCTCGTCCAGATCGGCCAGGTCGTCCAAATCGTAGCCCGGACTGCGGGCGCCCGCGTCACGCTGACCCCACAAAAAGGCCGCCTCGCTGGCGTGTTGCTCGACCAGATCCCCAACGGCGGCAGGTACGAATGCCATAGACGGCGTATCCTTCCAAGCCTGTCACAGGTGTGCAATCGTCAATTCACTTCAAGCCGTGATTCCGGTCCACGACACTCCCTTCGTCAGCACGAGCTCGGTCATCCCGGACAAGGATGGCGCCGAGCAGCTCATCCTCATCTTCAAGGCGACCTACGACATCTCCGAGGCGGGAGTGCTGACCCCTGCGGACGAGCAGGATCCCATCGTCACCTTCGACGAGCTGCGAGGTGACCCCATCACCACCAGCATGTTGCGGGACGGGGAGCTGATGCCGCCCAAGCCGCTCGGTACCGACGTGTTCCTCATTGGCCACGCCGTGGCGCCTCAGCCGGGCACCACCCAGATGGTGGTGAGCTTGAGCCTCGGCCCGATCAACAAACGCGCCGTGGTCTTCGGCCCCCGCAACTGGCGCTCCGGCGTGCTCGGCGGCGCCCGCCACAGCGATCCCGAGCCCTTCGATCAGGTGGAGCTCTGCTACGAAAACGCCTTCGGCGGCGAGGACCGCAGCCTGGAGGACGAGACGCTCTGGGAGGACGAGCGCCGCAA
>JAUVCD010000425.1 GCA_030590865.1 Myxococcales bacterium
CGCCGAAGGTCTCGCCCCGAATGTTCAGCGTATGAGGCTGTCCGTCCGCCCAGGCGCTGATGTCGACGGCCTGCAACACCCAGCCGGCCGTCTCACAAACCGGGTCGGAGTTGTCCGTGGAGAACACCGGCGTTGAATCGATGAAGATATCGAAGGTGTCGACACCCGTCTCGGCGCATGCGGGGATCTCGAAGTAGAATCGCAGGGTCGCGGTGCCGGCGGGAATGGTGACCACCTGCTCCATGGTCCCCAGCTCGTAGACCCCCGAGATACCACCGTAGAACGCCCACCAATTGCCGGTACGGGGCCCCGATCCGTTGCCGGTGCCACAGGTGCCCAAACTGCACAGTACGCTCCCGAAGTTGGTCGAGCTCTCGAGCCAGTCGGCGTTGGGCGTCCCGCCCTCGAAGCTCGGATCGAGCAACAGGTTGCCCGAGCAGCTGCTGCCCGAGCAGACACCACCCACGCAGGTGTAGCCACCGGTGCAGTCAGCGGTGGTCACACAGCTGGTCGGGCAGGTGCTGACGGTGCCGTCGCATAGGTAGGGTGAGCAGGTTGAAACGTTTGGATCGCCGTCAGGCGCCAAGCTGCAGGTGCCCTCGAGGCTAGACAGATCGCAGTAGTCACACGAGTCGGTGCATGCCGCGTTGCAGCAATATCCATCGGCGCAGAAGCCGCTCTGACACTCGTTGGCCCCACCACAGGTAGAGCCGTTGGCCTGTTTGACCACGCAGCTGGCACTGTCGCAGTAGTAACCGCTGATGCAGTCGGCGTCGCCGCCACAGCTGACCGGGCAGCTGGCGCTGGAGCCGTTGCAGACGTAGACCGAGCAGCTCGGATTGCCCGCCGAGCCGGCAGTCATGAGGGTGCAGGCGCCCTCGGTGCCCGACAGGTTGCAGGCCTCGCAGGCCGAGGCACAGCTCGAATTGCAGCAATAACCGTCGATACAGTTGCCGCTCAGGCACTGGTTGGGCGCCCCGCAGGCGGTACCGTTGCCCAGCTGAGAAATGCAGCTTCCGCCGCTGCAATAGTTGCCTAGAGCGCAGTCGCTATCGCCGGAGCAGGAACTGGCGCAGCTGGCGCTGGTGCCGTCACAGAGGTAGGGGGTGCAGCTCGGATCGCCGGACTCGCCGTCGCCCACCACCGTGCAGGTGCCCTCGTTGAGCGCCACGTCGCAGGCATCGCAAGCCCCGCCACAACCGTTGTTGCAGCAGTAGCCGTCGACGCAGAAACCGCTGAGGCACTCGTTGTTGGCGCCGCAGCTGTCACCAATCGCTATCTTGGACACGCAGCTTCCGCCGTCGCAGTAGTAGCCGCTGGCGCAGTCGGCATCGCCGACACAAGAGCCCGGACAGCTGGCCGCCATGCCGTTGCAGACGTAGGGCGAGCAGCTCGGGCTGCCGGTCGAGCCGGCGGACATCAGGCCGCAGGCTCCCTCGCTGCCCGTCAGATCGCAGGCGTCACAGTCCGACCCACAAGCGGCGTTGCAGCAGTAGCCATCGGTGCAGAAGCCGCTCTGGCACTCGCTGGGCTGATTGCAGGTGGAGCCATTGGGCTGCTGGGCGATACAGCTACCGGCGCTGCAGAAGAAGCCGCTGGCACAATCGGGATCCACCGTGCAGCCTGACGGACAGGTCTGGAACATCCCGTCGCACACGTAGGGCGTGCAGCTCGGATCGCCACTCGAGCCGGAGGGCACCACGCTGCAAATGCCCTCGCTACCCGAAACATCGCAGGCGTTGCACTCATCGGTGCACCCCCGTTGCAGCAATAGCCGTCGACGCAGTTGCCGCTCAAGCACTCGGTCGGTGCGCCGCAGCTCACCCCGTTGGGCTGCTGGGCGACGCAGTGGTTGGCACCGTCACAATAGTAACCTGTGGCACAGTCGGCGCTGATCACACAGTTCGCGGGGCAGGTGGTGATCGCCCCGTTGCACAAGTAGGGCGAGCAAATCGGGCTGCCTGCCGAGCCATCAGGCACGGCCCCACAGGTTCCCTCGGCGCCGGTCAGGTCGCAGGCATCGCAGCTGTTGACGCAACCGGTGTTGCAGCAGTAGCCGTCGACGCAGTTGCCGCTCTGACACTCGCCCGGCAGGCAGCAGCCCGCCCCGTACGGCTGCTGGACGACACAGTGATTGGCACCGTCGCAATAGTAGCCCGTGGCACAGTCAGCGGTAATCACACAGCTCGCGGGGCAGGTGGTGATCACCCCGTTGCACAGGTAGGGCGAGCAACTCGGGGTGCCGACCGAGCTATCAGGCACGGCCCCGCAGGTCCCTTCGGCGCCGGTCAAGTCGCAGGCGTCGCAATTGTTCGCGCAACCGGTGTTACAGCAATAGCCGTCGACGCAGTTATTGCTCTGACACTCGTTCGGCAGGCCGCAGTTCGCCCCGTTGGGCTGCTTGACGACACAGTGGTTGGCGCCATCGCAGTAGTAGCCGCCCTCACAATCGCCGTCGCCGGTGCAGTTCGACGGGCAGGTCTGGAACAGGCCGTCGCATAGGTAGGGTGCACAGCTCGGGTTACCGCTCGAGCCAACCGCGGTCACGCTGCAGGTCCCCTCGATACCCGACAGGTTGCAGGCGTTGCAGCTATCGGCGCAACCGCTGTCACAGCAGTAGCCATCGACGCAGTTGCCGCTCAAGCACTCGTTGGGAGCGCCGCAGCCCGTGCCGTCGACCTGCTTGGGGAGGCAAACTGTGCCGCTGCAGTAGTTGCCACTCGCGCAGTTGGCGTCGCTGGCACAGGAGCCAGGACAGGTGGCGCCGCCACTGCAGAGGTAGGGCGTGCAGCTTGGATCGCCAGGCGAGCCGGGGGCCATTACCGTGCAGGTCCCCTCGGTGCCCGACAGGTCACAGGCGTCGCAGGCGTTGCCACAGTTGGTGTTGCAACACACGCCGTCGACGCAGTTGCCGCTCTGGCACTCGGTGCCCACCGAGCAGGTGCCGCCATCGGCCTTCAGCCCGGTGCACAGGCCGCCGCTGCAGAAGTTGCCCGGGGTGCAGTCCCCGTTGACGGTGCAGCTGTTCGGGCAGCTCGCGCCGGTGCCGTCGCAGACGTAGGGCGAGCAACTCGGGCTGCCGACGCTGCCTTGAGACAGGATGGTGCAGGCGCCCTCGCTACCTGAAACGTCGCAGCCGTCGCAAGCGCCCGGGCAGCCGTTGTCACAACAGTAGCCGTCGATACAATCGCCGGACACGCATTCGTCGCCGGTGCTGCAGCTGGCACCGTTGCCTTGTTTGACGACGCAAACGTTGGAGCCGTTGCAGTAGTTGCCCGCAGAGCAGTCGGCACTGATGACGCAGCTTCCCGGACAGGTGGTCAGGGCACCATTGCACAGGTAGGGCGCGCAGCTCGGCGATCCAGAATCGCCGTCAGGCACTGCGGTACAGCTGCCTTCGACACCCGACAGATCACAGGCATCGCAGGCGTTCACGCAGCCGCTGTTACAACAGTAGCTGTTGATGCAGTTGCCGCTGAGACACTCGTTGCCGTTCACGCAGCTGGTGCCGTTGGGGTTCTTGAGCAGACAGGTCCCGCCGCTGCAATACCGGCCGACCACGCAGTCGCTGTCGGCAGAGCACGATGACGGGCAGCTGGCGTTGCTTCCGTCACAGACGAAAGGCGTGCAGCTCGGCTCGCCGCTCGCGCCAGCAGACAGCACGGTGCAGGTTCCCTCGACCCCCGACAGGTCGCAGACATCACAACCGCCGGCGCAGGCGCCGTTGCAGCAGTAGCCATCGACGCAGAAGCCGCTGATGCATTCGTTGATGCCGCCGCAGCTCCCGCCAATAGGCTGCTGGGGCACGCACTGATTGAAGACGTTGCAATAGTTGCCGGCCGCGCAGTTGGCATCACTGGCGCAGGCCCCTGGACAGCTGGCGCTGCCGCCGTTGCACAGATAGGGCGAGCAACTCGGAATGCCTGTCGAGCCTGCAGACAGCACGCTGCAGGTGCCCTGGCTCCCTGATTGGTTGCAGGCCTCGCAGGACTGCCCGCAGGTGGTGTTGCAGCAATAGCCATCGACGCAGTTGCCGCTCTGACACTCGTTGGGCAAGGTGCAGGTGCCGCCGTTCGGCTTCTCGGCGACGCAGCTTCCGGCGCCGCAGTAGTTGCCAGCTGCGCAGTCGGCATCCACGGCACAGGTCGTGGGACAGCTCTGCAAGGCGCCGTCACACAGGTAGGGGCTGCAGCTGGGATCGCCGGTCGAGCCGTCGAGCACCACGCTGCAGGTGCCCTCGCTCTGAGCGACATTGCAGGCGTTGCAGGCACCTGTGCAGGCGCTGTCGCAGCAATAGCCATCAATGCACTGGCCGCTCTGACACTCGACCGAGCTCCCACAGGAGGCCCCGTTGGCCTTCTCGGCAACACAATGGTTGCCACCGTCACAATAGTTTCCCGTGGCGCAATCTGCGCTAATTACACAGCTCGACGGGCAGGTCGCGATGGCCCCATTGCACAAATAGGGCGCGCAGCTTGGCGTGCCAGCCGAGCCGTCCAGTGCCACCGTACAGGTGCCTTGGCTACCGGACAGATCGCAGGCATCGCAGGCGTTGCCGCAGGCGGTGTTACAGCAGTAGCCGTCGATGCAGTTGCCGGTCTGACACTCGTTGCCCCCGGTGCAGGTCAGTCCGTTAGACTTCTTCGTCACGCAGACGCCGCCGCTACAGTAGTTCCCACTGGCGCATTCGGCATCGACGCTGCACACCAAGGGGCAGGTGGTGAACAGCCCGTCGCAAAGGTAAGGGGTGCAGCTCGGATCGCCGCTCGATCCGGTCGGCATGACGCTGCAATTGCCCTCGCTGCCTGACACGTTGCAGGCATCGCAGGGGTTGCTGCAGCCCGTATTGCAGCAGACCCCATCAATGCAGTTGGCACTCTGGCACTCGTTGGGCGCGGCGCAGGTCACGCCGTCGACCTTCTTGAGCAGACAGCTCGACCCGCCACAATAGTAGTTGGTGGCGCAGGCGGCGTCGTTGGTGCACGAGCTCGGGCAGCCGGCGCTGGCACCGTTGCACACATAGGGCACGCAGCTCGGATCGCCGCCCATGCCCGAGAGCATCACGCTGCAGGTCCCCTGACTGCCTGACAGATCGCAGGCGTCGCAGGAGTTCGCACAGGTGCTGTTGCAACAGAAGCCGTCGACGCAGTGGTCGCTCTGACAGGCCGAGTCGACCCCACAGACGCCACCATTGGCCAGCTTGCCAGCGCACTGGTTCTGAGAATCGCAGAAGTTCCCAGCCGTGCAGTCGGCGTTCGTGACGCAGCTGGTCGGACACAGGATGCTCGACCCGTCGCACACGTAAGGGGTGCAGCTGGGGCTGCCAGGGCCGCCCGCCAGCACGACCGAGCAGGTTCCTTCAGAGCCCGACAGGTTGCAGGCTTCGCACTGGTCGGCACAAGCCACGTCGCAACAGCGGCCATCGGCACAATGGCCGCTCTGGCACTCGTCACCGGTGATGCAAAGGCTGCCATCGGGCTCGAGCTGCAGGCACTGGGAGCTTCCACAGTAGTAGCCTGAGATGCAATCGGCGTTCACGGCGCAGAAGGAAGGGCAGGTGGCAATGGCGCCGTTGCACAGGTAGGGATCGCAGGGCGGCACTCCTGCGGTACCGTCGATCATGGGCAAGCAGAAGCCCTCGCTGCCGTTGAGGTCGCAAGCATCGCACGAGTTGATGCAACCCGTGTTGCAGCAGTAGCCGTCGGCGCAGTTGCCGGTCTGGCACTCGTTGGGGGCGTTGCAGGTCGTCCCGGTCGGCTTGAGGGTCTGGCAGCTGGAGCCGTCGCAGTAGCTGTTGGTCACGCACTCGTCGTCGATGGAGCAGGTGGTCGGGCAGGTCCCGTTCTGGCCATCGCACAGGTAAGGTGTGCAGCTCGGAGCGCCAGGGTCACCCGCCTCATAGACCGTGCACGTGCCCGCGGTGGGCACATCGCAGCTCTCGCAATCGCCCTGGCAGGCCAGATCGCAGCAGACGGCGTCAGCACAGAACCCACTGTCGCACTCGTTGGCGCCTAGGCAAGGACCGCCTGGCGACTTCTTCGCCACGCAGCTGCCACCGTCGCACCAGCTGGTGCTGGCGCACTCGCCATCACCGCTGCAGCTCGATAGGCAGACGCCGTTTTCACAGGCATAGGGATCGCAGTCCCCTTCCCCGCTGCAGGGCTCGCAGATGCCCAGCACGGCGGCGCCACCACCAGCGCCCCCCGCTCCACCGATGCCGCCAGCGCCACCGGCGCCAGCGCTGCCCGCCGCGCCCCCAGCACCCCCAGCACCCCCAGCACCACCGACACCACCGACACCGCCGGCGCCGCCGGCGCCGCCGACGCCATTGTCGCAGAAGTTGCTCTCACAATCCGGGTCCTCGTAGCACTCCGAGCCGTTCTGGCAAGCCGGGCAGTCGGCGCCGCCGCAATCGACATCCGTCTCGCTGCCATTCTGGGAGCCGTCCGTGCAGGTCGCGGGCACGCAGATATTGGCGCTGCACACGTCTGTGCCCTGGCAATCATCGTCGATAACGCATTGCACGCAGTTGCCTGAGCCATCGCAGACCTGGCCGCCATCCTCGGTGCAGCTGGTGCCCTCCATGGCATAAGAGAAGCCGCAGAAGCCGTCGTCGCATGACCGTGACTGGCACGTCGTGTCCTCACCGGGGCAGTCGCCTGGCGACTCACAGAGGACGCCGCCGCCCCCGCCAGTGACGCCACCGCCAAGGCCGCCGCCGGCGCCGCCAAAGCCACCGAGGCTGGGAATCACCTCCGCGTCTTCGCCGACGCAACCGCCGAATGCCGCCGCGCACATCAATGAAACGAGAGCAAGACACGACCAGACCTTCCAAGCCGTCGGTCTAAAACCTGCGTGAAGCCGCAAAAGTGCCATTGGTTCCAGAATACACAGGTAGGAGCAACCCTAACACCCTGTCTGGTCTGGGTGATTTTCGCGGCGCACATGCTGCGCTCCTATCCCACAGTCTCCGCCTTTGCTTGTCGCACGACCATTGGGCCATGGTACGCTTGCCCGACTATCGTGAGATCGATGCGGATTACAGCACCCTGGAGCAGCCGGATGAAGTCGTTGCTCCTTTGCGCGATGCTGGCCGGCACCACCTTCAGCACGCCCGCGCAGGGGCAGACCCCCGGGCAAAAAGCGCAGGCCCAGGTACTGTTCGATGAGGCGCGCGAGCTCATCGGTGCTGACAAGACCGCTGAGGCCTGCGACAAATTCGCGGCGAGCTACCGCCTCGACGCCACCATGGGCACCCAGCTCAATCTGGCCGTCTGCTACGAGAAGCTAGGCAAGACCGCCAGTGCCTGGATCCTCTTCGTCGAGATCCAGACGACCGCGCGTCGCGCGGGCCAAGCCGGCCGGGCCGATTTCGCGCGGCAACGCACGCTAGCGCTGGCGCCCAAGCTCTCGAAGCTGAAGGTGCACATCACCGAGCGGGTGCCCGATCTCGCCATCGAAGTGGATGGAGAGCCGCTGTCGGACGGCGCCTGGGAGTCTTTCGTGCCCGTCGATCCCGGCGAGCGCACCATCGTTGCTAGCGCTCCAGGACGGAAGGATTGGTCGAAGAAGGTCACGTTGAGCGCTGAGGCAGACAAAGTTTCGGTGACGATCCCGGCGCTCGAAGCCGCCCCGGTCGCCGTCGAGCCGCCGCCCAGCGGCAACGGCAATGGCCTGCCACCGTCTCCTCCACAACCTGATCCGCAACCTGACGACGGCGAGCCTGACGGCAACCTCCAGACCATCCTTGGATGGACCGCCGCCGGGCTCGGCGTGGGTGCCGTTGGGGTCGGGGTGGCGCTGCGATTCATGGCGCTGAGCAAGGACGAGGAGTCGAAAGAGCACTGCCTGCCCGATGACCCTAACCAGTGCACCCAAGAGGGCGCCGACCTACGGGATGCGGCACAGGCTCAGGAGCTCGGTTCGATCATCGCCTGGGCCGGCGGCGGAGCCCTCTTGGTCACCGGTATCGTCCTGCTGTTCACCGCTCCTTCTGACCAAGACGCTGAAGAAACTGCCGGTCAGGTCAACTGGCAGCTTGTCGGTGGTCTCAATGGTGCAGCGCTCCAACTGCGCGTGCTTTGGTGACCGGTACCAGCTCGTGCCCACTGGCGGGCGCTGACCTGGTGCCATTGAGGGGCACGGACAGAGCCTCAGTACCGGTTGCCCAACAAATCGTCGGCGCTCGGCGGTTTGGGCTTCGGTGGCTTGGGACGCGGCGGTCGCTGAATGGGACGGGGCGGCGGCGGCGGTGGCGTGGCCGCGACCGCAGTTGCCGAGGGCACTGCGCTGACCGCGGGCTCGGCCACTGACGAGGCGGTCGGCGCGCTGGTCGCGACCTCCGCCACGGTGGCGGCGACCGGCGCCGCCGCCGCCGGCTCGACCGGCGCCGGGGCGACCTC
>JAUVCD010000448.1 GCA_030590865.1 Myxococcales bacterium
CGGAGCGGCCACCCTCCACTTCGCCGGCGAGCTCGACGCTCGACTCCAGGCCCGCAGTCAACGTTTGCTGAACGTGTGGTGCGAGCAACTGGACAACTACCTCGCTGCCATCGCTCGGGCCCGCCACAAACACGCGATCACCTCCCAGCTCTCCGATGCCCTGAAGCACCCGGTGCTCGAGCAGGGCCTGGTCACGGCGGTCGAGCGGCTCCGCGAGACGATCCACATCGACGCTCTCATCCTCGCCTACCACCACGAAGAGGACCGGGGCGGTGAGACGCTGAGCTACAAGGTCATTCGAGCCGGCGCCTGGTGCTGCGACTCGTCCCGCCCGACCCCCAACGACGATGGTCATTTCATGGCAGCCCACGCCCAGCGCTTCATTGGCGGTGACGAGCGCGCGGTGCTCGAGCGATTTGGCATCCACAACCCCCAAGAGCAGGTGCTCATCAACGGCATCAAAGATCAACGGGTCATCGGACGCCTGGTGGTCAGTAGCAAACGGGGCGAGCTGAACACCTTCGACCGTGACCTACTGCAACGCTTCGCCGACTACCTGAGGCAACGAATCGTCGATTTCAACCGGGAGTACAAACACCTGGCCCTGTGTTTCCCCCCCGACGTCGTGACCCAGCTGCTGTCGCGAGAAGACTACGAGCAGCGCTATCTGATGCCTGCGGTGAAGGACGTCGCCATCCTCTACGCCGACATCACTGGTTTCACCCGGCTGAGCGAGCAAGTGCTGAAAGAACCGATGCTTATCGGCAAGTTGATTGACCAATGGAGCGAAGGGGTCGTCGACATCATCTGGAACAGCGGAGGCGTCTTCGACAAGATGGTGGGCGACTGTGTCATCAGCCTGTGGGGCCCGCCATTGTTCGACATGTCCGGGCGCCAGGCTTGCCGACTCGCCCTCCAAGCCGCACGAGAGATTGGTGACTTCACCTGCAGGTTGGGTCGCTCCGAGGTCTTGCCTGAGCTCACCCAAGCGAAGGTCGAGCTCGGTGTCGCCACGGGGCTCAACTATTGTCCATTGTTGGTCGGCCTTTTTGGTCCGAACCGCAACTACACCGGCTTCAGCGCCGGGATGAACAGCTGTGCTCGCCTCCAGGGCGTGGCGTCACGGGACGACGTCCTCTGTATGGACGCTTTCGTGAGCACCTACGACGACCTCAGCCAATTCGGCGACGAGCGCCAAGCCGTGGTGAAGAACGTCGCCAATCCACTGGTGTTTCGTCCCGCCCGCCGCAGTGCCTAGCAATGTTGGGCTGCTGGACTCATCCGCCTCATGCCGGTCCTCGGCGCGCTCGTGAGGGCTGCTCATGACGGACTCATCGGCCATTGGCCGCCAGCGGGGCATTGGGATCGCGATCGCCCTGAGCGCAGCCATCGCCACGGTCTTCTGGGTCACCGACGACCGCGGCCCTGGGCCGCCGACCCAGACCGGCTCGGTGGCTGGAGCCAAGTCCAGCACCGGGACCCCCTCGGGGGCCAAGGACTCGC
This sequence comes from Myxococcales bacterium, assembly GCA_030590865.1. Lineage (GTDB taxonomy): Bacteria > Myxococcota_A > Polyangia > Polyangiales > Polyangiaceae > JAPYTK01. Next base: position 1,504 of record JAUVCD010000448.1, read on the forward strand.
CCACCGGACACGCCGCCACCAGCGGTGGCGCTACGCCAGAGGGCGTGGGGGCCTATCAGATCATCGACGGTCGGCTTCATGGAGACGTGGCCGGGAACCGAACTCTCGCTCTGATCGACTCCCCAGCGGAGCTCGACACGATCTCCGCGCTGTCCTTCACGATCTTCAGCGACACCAAGGGCCGCCACGTCGACCGTGACGGCTTCAACCACATGTTGGCCTGGTCGGCTGGAGCGGCTAACAACATCGCTTACCTTGGCAATGGCGATCTAGTCTGCCCACACAGCGGTTATGGCCCCCATAGCGACGCTCTGGTCGATGTCTGGATGCCAGCGAACCCATCGTTCACAACCAAGCTCTACCCAACGGTCGGAGACGGCGAGAACCAATACTTCTCCGGACAGCAGCGTCATTGGTGCGGCGGCCGAGCCATGCTGCAGCACGCCGGCATATTGACGTTCGACTCGCCACCCAAGAACGGCAAATCAGCCACGGTCACCGACATTCGTGCAATCCACGAGGAAGATCGCAACACGGACCAGTCACCGCCAGCAGGCGAGCTGGGGTGTGACTACCATGCTGTCGTCCGCTCAGGGTCCTATGCGCTCCACATCATTTCGTTCACCTTCGCCGATGAGCCGACCAATGAGCCCAAAGTCCAATTCACCGAGCGAACTCGCCGATGGTTGATGGAGAGGCTCAGATCCATCGAGAAAACCGGCTTCGACGTCGTCGTGGTGGCCGCTCATTCCCAGTGCCGCTGGGACCAGGAGCTTGCCCCGGCGCGCCGCAACCGCCTCTATGGCAAAGCCGACCTCATTCTCTCCGCATCCTGCCACCAGTACCAACGATGGCCCGCACCGGCGGTCGACGGCAACACGCCCTTGATCATGAACACCGGGCAATTGGCGATTGGCGAAAACGGGTTCACTCGTGTCCATCTGGTGCCAGGAAACAGCGCCACTCCGCCTCTCCTGGTGACTCGTTACATCGTCGCCGATTCAGATGCTGAGCCCTGGCAAAACCACTCTCACCCGTCAGGGTCGGGCACCCAACTCAAGATCGTTGGCGGCGCTGCAATCCAAGGCAGGTACTGACCAGGGGCGTGGGGGCCAGCTCTCAGGAGGCCAACGCTCAGGGAGCCGGAGCGAGCTTGCCGAGATCGATGGCCCGCAGCGCACGCTCGTCCAGACCATACAACCACCGCCCCGCAGGTCCGAAGGCCAACTCGTTCAGTGTGCCTCCTTCGCGGGAGAGCTTGGTCCAGCGGTCCTTGGGACGGTCCAAGGGCACCAGCCACACGTTGCCATCGGTGTCCGCCACGGCCACCTGGGTTCCCGCCGGGCTCATCGCCAGGGAGGCGAGATCGATGCCCCGAACGCGGCTGACCTCGTCCCCAGTCGCCGCGTCGTAGACATCGTAGCCATCTCGATGGTCGCCAGTGACCACCTGGGTGCCATCGCCGCTCAGTGCGAAGCCCGCCGCTTGTCCCGCCTTCGGCACCTGGCGGCTGCCCTCACCGCTGGCGTCCCACAGCACGACGACGCTGCGACGCCCCCGCTTGATATCGTCCGGTGCCTTGCCCGCGTCGGGCGTGAAGGCTGCGAGGCCATAGAATGCGACCCGCGAGCCATCCCGAGACAGCTGGGCGAGCGGAAAGCTGCTCGAGCGAACCCCGGGGACAGCGAGGCGGCTCAGCTCCTGTGTTGCAGCGACATCCCACAGCACAGCGCTGCGCCCCAGGGTGACCAAGCGCGTGCCGTCGGCGTTGATGCCCAGACCGAGCAAGGGCGCGCTGGCGCTCACGACGCCCCGCTTGACGAAGCTGTCCTGGCGGTAGAACCCGACCTCCCCTGAGGCGTGACCGAGGGCGATCACATCACCATCCTGAGCGACCGCCAGAGCAACGGGTCTGTAGGGCTTGGCGGCCATGGCTGGGCCCCCATCCTGTTGCTCCGGAGCTAGCTCACCGCGAGCCTTGAAAGACCTGGGCTCATGAGCACGAACGACACCATTAATGTCGAGGACGAACACCCCTGCCCGAGACACGCCGTACTGAACAATCCCGCGGGCGACGCTGTGATCCTTCACCTCGACGAGCTGGTAGTCGACTGTCCCAGCGTCACCGGCCTCAGCATCGCCCTGGTTTGGAGCAAGGCCATCACCGCCGCCCACGCCCGGTGCCGAGTCGCCAGGCTCATCGAGCCCTTGGTCGCACCCACTGGGCCGGCAAGCCACCAGGGCGAGCGTGAGGAGTAGTCCGATCCCCTTGGCCGCAGCAGGCCCTGGGATGGTCCATCTCAACAGCACGGCGCCCCCCTTCCCACTTGCCTGGCCACTTGCCTGGCCACTTGCCTGGTCAACCGCCTCATTGGCCTACTCACGAGGTCACGTGGATCGTCGCTGGGTGGCTCGCGACGATCTCTCCGATGGAGGCAGCAGTCACCGCGGCTGCCCGAAGCCGGGTCAACAGCGACTCGGCTTGGCCGCTGGGCACCGCAAAAAGCAACCCCCCAGAGGTCTGGGCATCGCACAACACGAGCCGGTCGACGTCACTCAACCCTGGGTCGAAGCTTACGTGAGGTGCCACCGCTTTGAGGTTGCGGCGACTCCCACCAGGCACGAAGTCGCGCTCGGCAAATGTGCGGGTCCCGGCGATCACCGGGGTAGCGGCGACGCTGATGCGCGCGCCACAACAACCATCCCCGAGCATTTCTCGCAGATGGCCGAGCAGCCCAAAGCCGGTGACGTCCGTGCATGCGTGAACGTCGGTCTCTTGAGCGATTTCCGCGGCCGCCCGATTGAGCGTGGCCATGAGCTCGCTGACCTCTCGAGCCAAGGCGTCGGTCGCCTCGCCCTTGCGCACTGCGGTCGATACGATCCCCGTTCCGATGGGCTTGGTCAGCACCAGGATGTCACCCACTTGGGCACCCACGTTGCGCCAGATGCGGTCAGGGTGCACGACGCCGGTCACGCAGAGCCCGTACTTAGGCACCTGGTCGTCGATCGTGTGGCCGCCCACGATGTCGATGCCTGCGTCCCGCGCCTTGTCAGCCCCGCCCCGCAAGATGTCCGCCAGGGCCGACAGGGGCATCTCGGCGTTGTCACGAGGATAGGTGACGATGTTCAACGCGGCCACGGGTCGTCCACCCATGGCGTAGACATCACTGAGCGCATTGGCTGCCGCGATGGCGCCGAACTGATAGGGGTCCGAGACGATGGGCGTGAAGAAATCGACGGTCTGGATGATGGCCAGATCATCGGTCAGACGATAGACCGCGCCGTCATCAGCCGTTTGGCTGGCGACGAGCACATTGGGGTCCTCAATCGGGGGCAGGCCGCTCAGAACCTGAGCGAGATCGGCTGGACCGATCTTGGCAGCTCACCCGCCGCCTGCCGCGAGCTTGGTCACGCCAGTGCTGGGCCCACCGGTACTGTCCCCAGCAGTGCTGTCCCCACTCGTCTTGTCGTTACAGCTCATCATCTTCCTTCGGCAGGTCCGAGGGGCGGCGCCGCCCAAGGCTGAAGTAGCCAATCACGGCGAGTAATGCCAGCAGAACGAACCCTAGCTCAGTCCTCCGCGTCCTGAGCCGCCGCGAAAATCGCAGCGGCGTGGGCGCGAGTCGTGTTGATCAGCGGGACCGACAGGTCGGTCGGCTGGATCAGCAAGGGGATCTCGGTACACCCGAGGATCACGCCATCGACACCGTCTTGATCGATTCGACGCTGGCACGTTGCCAGGTAGCGGTCCCGCGTCTCCGCCTTCAGCTCACCTACGGCCAGCTGGCTGTAGATCGTCTCGTCAATGACTTGGCGCTCTTCTTCGTTCGGCACCAAGACCTCGATCCCGCCTGACGCGAAGCGCTTGGCATACATGTCCGAGCTCATGGTCGTTTGGGTGCCAAGCAAGAGGACCTTGGTGCAGCCGAGGCCGGTGGCCTCGTCCAAGGCGGCGTCCAAGATGCTGACGAGCGGCAGCGTCGTCCCCGCGGAGATTTGATCGAAGAACACGTGGGGGGTGTTGGCTGTCAAGGCACCGATCTCAGCCCCCGCTGTGCGCAGCCGCTCGAAAATGTCCACCATCATCTCGACGACCAAATCATGCCGCTCGGCCTGCTTCAGACGGACGACATCTGCCAGATTGATGCTGTAGATGAGCACCACCGGATTGTTCAGTGGTCCCTCGAGCGCCTCTCGGCCGAGATCGATCAGGCTCTGGTAGTAGACCTTGGTCGACTCGGGTGTCGTTCCGCCCAACAAGCCAATGCGCCGCATGGTCACCTTGCTGCCCTCCCCAGGTTGTTCGAGAGCCAGCATGCTAGCAGAACACCCGCGCTCGGCCGGTGCCCACCCGAGCCGGCTCGGCTCAGCGCCAAGCCGCTGCGCGGCCGTCGTTAGAAGGCCAAGCTTGCCCCCACCCGCAGGGCGCGCTCACCGAGCGGAACGATTTCGGCATAGGCGTTCCACTGGCCCTGGGCCGTGACGAGCAGGCCTCCCCCAAGCTGGTAGTGATGATCATCCGAGCCGGTGATCGCCTCCCCTCCCCGCTCCCAGAACACCGGGCCGCCAAAGGCGTTGACCATGGCAAAGGGGGCGATGGTCTGCCAGAAGAGCTTGCCCACCGCAGCGGAGACGCGCATGTCAGTGGCGGTGAACATCGCCTCTTCTTCGCCTCGCTGCGCCCCGACTGAGCTGACCGCTGCGGCCAGTCCCACCACCAAGAAGGGCGCGTAGCGGTCACCGTCGAGCACTCGATAGGAGCCACTCAAGGCGGCGAGCCAACCAGGCGACAACTCGTAGCGCTCTTTGCCTACCGTCACGTCCCCGCCGAGGGACAGACCACCGGTGAGCTGGATGGCCCAGGCCTCACCGAGCCGCCGCTCCAGCCCGAAGGTCACAGCACGACGTCGAAGGGCCGCACCCTCATCGTTGGAGAAGGTGAGCTCTGTCGACACCAACGTATAGGCTGACGAGAGTCGCCACTGTGGCTGCTCGACCGGCTCGGCCGCGCTGGCCGTACAGGTGATCGCTGCACCCGCCGGACCGACGGGAGGGCCAACCCCTCAGGCGCCCGCCTCAGCAGCCACCAGAGGGACCATTGCGGCCGCGGCGACCGCCAGCATCTGAACCAAGAGGTTGCGACCTGATCTCATGAGCTCATTCTCACTTCCCTGATCGCCATCGGCATGGCGACCACCAACCCTTGATCCCCCGCTCCGCCAACCCGGGACCGACTGGGCGATTCAAAACATCGCTGTGGCCAACGCACTGCAACGTAAGTCCTGCCCCTGGGAGCGCAAGAACATCCCTTAGCCCAGCCTGCTGGGGCACTCGGCGGGGCGCGGCACAGGGCGCGGGGCGGCAAGAGCCGAGCCATGCGCCCACCTCCTGACCCTGCTATGGCCATCCAATGGCTCGTCGTTCAATCAAGCTCTTCGCAGCGGTACTCCCCGTCGTCATCGGCTGTGGTGGAGCGGCAGGGACCGCACCGTCGAGCCCCCCGCCGGTCGCGACCGACGACCCGCCGACTCAAACCGAAGGAGGCGAAGCCGTAACCGCTGACCAAAGCGACCCAGGTGACCCCGTTGCTGCGACAGCAGCCAAGCCGCCGCAACCGGTCACTGCGCCAGTACTCGCGGCCGAGAGCGCACCGGCGGGGCTAGTCCCGCTGAGCGATGCCGAGCGACAACACTTGAAGGGCGACTGCGCCAAGCTGGTGGAATGGGCACAGCAACGGGCGGGCAAGGCCAAGACCCGCGCCGCTGCGACGCAGAAGCTGCTCGAAGCGCTTGCCCAGGCCCCGACGATCGAAGGCGTCGACGTGGCCAGCTGTCGTGATTTGATGACCCGCGACCTGCAAGTCTATGTGGCCCGCACCAAGGAGATCGAGGCCACCACCACCTTGAAGATGCTGATGCTCGCCATGGCCTCGGCCGTCGAAGAAAACGGCAAGCTCTGCCCCAGCGCCCCGCCCGTACCGAGCAAGCTGAGCAACCTGAATACAGCACCCTACCCGCCCCAGGCCAGCGATTGGACGGCACCGGGGTGGAGCTGCTTGCGCCACGCCAACCAGCAACCACAACGCTTCCAATACCAGGTGCAGAGCGATCCGACGGCAGGCACCTTCGAGATTGTGGCGCGCGGCTATCCCGTCGCCGGCGGCGAGGCAACCGAGCTGTTTCTGCGCTGCAAGTTGGTGGCCGGCAAGGTCGAGCTGCACAGCGACATCTACCGTCGCTGACGCTACGCTGCCGCCGCCAGCGGCCCGGCCAGCTGCTCCGCCAGCAACAGGCAACTGTGGGCACCCGTCGCCACCACGACCCGGTTCACTAGCACTCGGGGACGGTCGGCGTCTCCTTCGTGATAGGACCGTGCAGAACCGCTGAAGTGGTGGTGGAGAATCGGCGGATCCCTCCCCGGCAGCCGCGCCGTCTGTCATCGTCCAACTCATGGCAGAGGCAACCGAGTGGCCGCGGCGTAGCGATTGGCGCATCGTGTTTGCCTTCGGCC
>JAUVCD010000753.1 GCA_030590865.1 Myxococcales bacterium
CACAATCTCAGCAGTCGACTTCGACGATGCCTGGGCGGGACGCGAATAAGGCAATCTGGATGGCGTGCCCGTGTGCTTCATCGGCCGGGACGCCCTCATTCGAAACAAACGCGCCGCCTCAAGAGCGAAGGACCGGGCAGATCTCGAGGCTCTTCAGGAGGCCGAATAGAACGCTGGCCAACAACGCGATGGAGCTGGCCGGTCCCCGCCGGCGCCAGCTGAAGCATGGTAGCCTGGACTGGCAACGTGGCTCCCAGCTGCAACGCCGGCAGCTCATAGCGAGACCGTTGGACGGATCAACTTCGGTGACCCTGGTAATCCCCAAGCTGACTCGAGTGTCAATCATCGACGCCGGTGGCGGCCAAGTGCGCGTGCCGGGTATCGCAGTTGGGGTTCACTGCTTCGCGACGTACCGCAACGACTATCACCTCGGTCCGTTCTTCACGGACGAGTCCGGTGTCTCCCGCATCACACGAGAGAGCTGTGAGGTTTCTGCTAGCGCGGTGATCGACGCAGATCTCATGGGTCACTCACGGATCGAGACCTGTCGGTCCGGAGTCGAGATATTTGCTTGGGATCGATGTCGGGTCGAGAGCGCCGCAAAGGCGCGGGCGAGCTGGGGCTTATGCGGGCGCGAGCCCGAGATCTGGAGTTCGGCGGAGGAGTTGATCGACAGGATCCGGTCCGCGCCGAACGGGCGGACGGTCAGGTTTATCGACTCTGCAGCCCCCGCTGATTGGGGCGGAGATCAGGACGAGGTTTCTGTTGTTCTGGTCGCGAGTCTGCAGGGATCATGACCGTCTAACTAGCCGCTCTGATGCCACGGCCGAAGGCGGTCGCAGCAGAGCGGCCTAACCGTTAGGCAGACTTACGATGCCAGGAACTCAACGCCCTCTGGGTCTCACTGGTCCATGTACGACGTGCTGACATTGATGCGAAGCTTCAGCGCATTCTGAGACCAACTACTGAAACCGGCGATGGCGTGCTCGCCTTCCATCGAGTGATGCTCGCATTGCTCGATCGACGGGTCTTCGGAGCATCCCGTCTCGGCAACAGCTCGACCTCGGATGTGCTATCTCTCAGCGAGGTGAATGTCTCTTAGGCACGTGCTCATTCTGCTGCTGGTGGCATCGTGCGGGCAGGCCGGCCCAATGCCGGCGCCAGAGGCAGCACTAAAACCTCGGGCGACCAAAGCCCGGGCGGAGCCGTTGCCTGCGGCGGTGCAGTCAGAGCTTCAGCGGCTTTCGCACATCCTCGACTACCGCAACTATGCGCTGTTTCTGACGCAGACGCCGCCGGTCGGCTACCGGAACATCTACCGTCGAGCCGACCGTTTCGACGTTCCAGCTTTCGTTCGCGTCCGCGCGTTCGTGACCGCGCCGGGTCATTCCGGTGCGGGACTGTCGCAGCCAGTTCGCTGCCTCGGCAGGGCCCTGGCCGAAGACGGGACGTTGTGCGCTGCGGTCGTCGTGCCTGCCATCGACGTGCCGCTCGAGGTGGGCAAGGAGTTGGTGGCCATGTTCAACGCGCCGCGCGGGACGCCCAGGGTCATCATGTGCGGGCCGGAACCCGACCATCACTTCGTGTTCTACGACGAGCACGACGTTCCGGTGGGGACCCTCAGCGTCGATTACGACTGTCCTGAGTGGAGCACGTCCCCCGGTTTCGACGAGACAATCCAAACCGCTCAACAGCGCGAGCGTTTGACCGCCATCTGTGAGCAACTGGGCCTCGGGCTGTGCCATCGCTCGGACCACGACCCCACCCAGGAACGGGCGTGGAAGGAGTGGGAGAGGCAACATGTTGAGCGCTTCGAGACGCATGGGATCCGGCACACGCGCCGGCGCCCGACCGCCCCGCGCGTCGATACATCGCTCTCGCTCAGCGCTCTCACCGCCGACGAGCGGCGCGAGCTTTGCGTCTGGGGCTGGTATCACCGCCCACTGATGTTCAAGCGCTACGGAGCTGGCGAGACCTGGGGACTGGAGAAGCCGGACGGACCCGCCTATTGCGTACGGTCGCGAAGCTGGACCGAGTGCATCGCGGAGTTTCCACGCTGCGATGCAACCGTGGCGGAGGTGCAGCGCTGCGTCGACGCCGCCAATCGGGGCGATCCGGCGTTCTTCCTGCCTGACAACGCCGGCTGCAACGCGCTTCGCTCATGCAACTGGAGCTACGCTACTTGGCAACGCGGCGACGCCAGCTGCGAAAAGTAACGGTAGCCATTGGCTGCCAAGTGCCGGAACCGCAGGTATCGGACAGTACGCCGAGACGCTGAGGCGGTTTCCTCGGACGGTGGATTGTGCCGGGCGCGGGCGATCACGATGGTAGGACCGTTCTGAGATCTACCAGGAGAGCAGCACCACAACCGCGTTGTAGGAGCCGTGCACTAGGATCGGCACGAGCAGGCTGCGCGACTCCAAGCGCGCGTATCCGCAGACGAGTCCCAGCAGGGTGTGGTGCACGAAGGTAATGGGCGACAGATGAATGGTTGCGAACATGAGCGACGAGGCCCATAGCGCGCCCTTGCGGCCGACGGGGCCGGCGAGCGCGCCCAGGATGATGCCGCGAAAGGCCGTCTCTTCGATGAGCGGCGCCAGCACCGAGTAGTCGAGCAAGGCGCTGCCCAGCCCGTGGCCCTGTTCGCGATAGAGGAGCAGCGCCTCGGCATCGATCATCTCGAATGCCAGCCCCAGCGCCCACGCCGCTGCGAGTGCGAGCGCCGCGCCACCGGCGATGGTGGCCCAGACGCGGGCCGGCATCGCCCGCACCGTGACGAAGCTCTTCAGCGTCGGGATCTGTGTGCCGTCGCCGGCGACCAGCTGCAGCGCCACCAGGACCAAGGCTAGCTCGCCGAGCGATAAAGCGCGCAGGGACGTCAGGTCGATGCCTACCGTCACCACCAGCGCCAGCGGCAAGATGAGCATCGCCAGGTAGCACGCCAACGCAAGTGCGATCTGCCGCTTGCCCCGGCGCACGGTCGGCGGCACCGACAGCGCTGCGGTGCTGAGCGGAGCTGTGCCGTCACGCGCGGCGGCGCTCGCCAGCGACACCCCACACCCACGACAGAACGTCGCCCCCGGTCGCTGCTCGGCGCCGCAGGCGGCGCAGCTCATGCGTCCAAGCCCCGCTCGAGCCTGCGCGCTTCGAGCCCCGCCGTCATCGCCCGCGCCAGCGCCACCAGGAAGATAACCTTGACCACCACCCCTTGGACGAGCGTCGCGGGATCCATGACCGCATTGAGCAGGTGGACCGTGACGAAGAGTACCAGCGCGCTCACCGCTGCAGGCAACAGCGAGCGCTTGGCCCAGTGCCACAGGCCAGCGTGAATGGCGGCCAACACCAGGTTCACCACCAGCACCAGGGGATCCTCGGCCATGGCGTAGTAGACGATACCGCCGAACACGTAGAGGATGCCCATCACGCCGATCCACTTGGCGCCCCTTTGCATCGCCGGCTCGATCTTGGTGCGATAGTGGCGCTGCTGTTCGGCAGAGAGCCAGCGCGCGCCGCAGCTGTCACAGAAGCGGTCCTTACGCGACATGACGCTACCGCACTTGCGGCAACGGCGCTTACGCCGCTTCTTGCGCTTGCCCTTGCGCTTTGCCGTGGCCCTCGCAGGTCCAGCCGCAGCGTCGTCGACGGGGTCGTCGGCGAGGTCTGGCGGCGCGTCGCCTGCGAGCTCCGGGTCAGCGTCGCCGGCGAAGTCGGGATGCGCGTCGTCCCCCATGTCGGCCATGCTGTGACGTCGCCCGGCGGGCCGCAACTGCAGCGACGAGCCTCCCGGGATGCGCTGAGTGCTGCTGCCGTCAAGGCGTTGCCGGCGGCGCCACGCACGCTGGCTCGCGACCCACTGCCGGCCTGTGCTGGCTCCTTCACCGATCCGCCAATAATGGCGCGCGTTAGAATCGCCGCCGGCAGCAACTGTTGCTTGAAAGACATGGCGTTGAACGGTGCCGTGGCGCTGGTCCCCAGTCGCCGGCTTTGACGCGCAAATGACGCAGCGGCTAGTGCGTCAAAAGGCGCGTCATGGCCAGCGTGCCCTTGCACTCTAGCTGCGCGAAATTGCTCGCGGACACGGCGGGTAGCCAGCACAACCGCGCCCAACGACTTGACAAAAGATCAAGTGTGGCTAAACTTGATTTTAGATCAAGTGGAGTTCACGTGGCGATTGAAGACGCCGACACCAGCAATCAGTTGCCTCAAGTCCAGGCGAGGAAGCTCCTTTCCTACGTTCTCGCCAACGGTGAGGTC
>JAUVCD010000277.1 GCA_030590865.1 Myxococcales bacterium
CCGGCATAGTCGGGCTCCTGTTCCCGTGGACAGCCGATCAGCACGAGGCATGTAAGCGTTACGCTAGCTGCAAGTCCAGCCTCTCGAAGCACGGTGACCTCCTGCGGGTTGTGTAGTGCCGCACAATGCCTTGGACGCGGCGTCCAGACGGTGCCGCCCTTGGGCGGCCTCAGATCTTAGACGTTTTTGTGACGCGTTGCGATGGGACAGGCAGCGGTCGAGCAAAAATACGGCGCTCGCGCCCCCTCAGCCTCCGCCTCGTGGCAAGCTCCCACAGACCCGCTCCGGCAACGCTACCCAGCAGCGTGCCGTTGCTCTGATCAACGCGCCATGACGGCCGACTCTAGGGCTGGCGCTTGGCGTAAACCTGCACGGCGATTGGGCCAGCACCAGACCGAGCCTTGGCTTCGATCACCCCAGGTCCGGGAATGGGGAAGGCCCACTTGTAGCAAGTCTTGCCACTGCCAATAGAAGCGTTCGGCCCGTTCTCAGCCGATTGGGCCAAGGCCGCACCCAGGATGGACGCGAATAGCGGGTTCGGATTCGGACCGAGGTTCGGCTTCAGGAACAGGTCCAGCTGGTTGACGTTCGGGAACGAGCTTGCGAGGAAGGTGTAACAGTACCCCGGCTGCAGCGTCACGGGCACCGACACGGTGCCGGCTTCGCAGACCGTCTGGCAGCTGAAGGTGCTCTCGGCCTTCATACCAAAGGTCACCTCGGTCTTCTCGCGAGCCTTGATGGCCTCTTGCATGCCCAAGTGCATGGCCGCATCACAGGGGGCCGGCGTGCACGTCGGCCCAGCCTCGACAGGCGGGGGGGGCGGCGGCGGCGCGACATAACCCGCGTCAGGCTGGGGAGTGATCGGAACCTCCGGTTCGCTCGAGCAACCAGCCACACCCACCAATAGAATAACCGCCAGCACCAAATGGACGTCGTGTCGGAACATGCGCATGCCTCCTGACCCGAGGTCCCAAAATCAAGGGGACCGGGCCCCGCCTTCATAGCACGCACTTGAGCGGTGGCGAGACCCTGCCCCGTAGATTTTCGCCACCGACGCCGCCACCCGGCGGCGGTCACCTACAAAACGCAAACGGCCGCGGATAGCTATCCGCAGCCGTTTGACCGCACGTTCGAAACGCTGAGCTCAGCTCACCGAATCCTTGCATGCCTTGACCGGACGAGCCCGGACAGCCTTGCTGGCCGGCTTTGCTTTGAAGATCATCTCTTCACCGGTGAAGGGGTTGGTGCCCTTGCGAGCCTTGGTGGCCGGCTTCTTCACAACGCGGAACTTCGCAAAGCCCGGAAGCGTGAACACGCCCTGCCGCTTCAGTTGCTTGTGACCAATCATGGTCAGCGACTCGAGCACGGCCTTGACCTGCCTCTTGTTGAGTTCTTCACCACTGCCGTCGGCGATGGCTTGGATCAACTGCGTCTTCGTCATCGGCTTCTTGAGTGCAACCTTCTTCTTCGTCGCCATGTGTCTCTCCTTGGGTCCACCTTCCGTAGACCCTACAATTCACGGCAAAAGGTGCCGCTATTGCTAAAACCAAGGGGAAAATACACATATTCTGGAGAAACTGAAGCCAAATTCGCTCACAGGCAGGCGTTTTTTGTGTTTTTTATTTTCGAAGATGTTGCTTGACAGCAGCCCACAGCCACCCATGAACGGTTCGCCAAGAACTCGAAACTGACGCCTGACGATGCCCTAGACACCGGCCCGAAGATCGCCTTAGCGTCCGGTCCCGATGCCGTCCGTCGAACCACTCATGTTCTTTGGGCTAGCCGCGCTCGCGGTGTGCTCCGCCGGCGTGGTCGCCTTCGCGAAGAACGTCATTCACGCAGCCTTGGCCCTGCTGGGCACGTTCCTCGGCGTAGCCGGGTTGTACATCTTACTGTCTGCGGACTTCCTCGCTGCAGTCCAGATCCTCGTCTACGTCGGCGGCACGCTCACACTGATTCTCTTCGCCGTGATGCTCACCGCCCGAATCGAGGAGATGAAGCAGTCCAACCCGAGCACGGGAATGGTCGCCGGCGTCGGCCTCGTGGCGCTGGTGCTCTTGGTGCTCGGTAGCGTGGCTACGACCACTGAATGGGCGCAGACCGACATCGCCACCAACCCTTCGACCGCCAAGCTAGGACACGCGTTCTTGGGTGACTACTTGCTGCCCTTCGAGGTCGCTTCGGTCGTGCTGGTGGCTGCGATGATCGGCTCGGTGGTGCTGGCACGACGAGCCATCAGGCACTCGGCGGAAAAGGGGTGATGCAGTGGAAATCGGACTGATTCACTACCTCACCGTTGCCGCCGTACTGTTTGGCTTCGGCCTGCTGACGGTAATGACCCGCAAGAACGCCGTCGGCATCTTGCTAGGCGTCGAGCTCATCCTCAACGCCGCAGCGCTCAACTTCGTCGCCTTTGGGCACTTCGTAGTGGGCGACGCTGCCGGGCAGGTGTTCACCGTGTTCATCATCGTGCTGGCGGCCAGTGAGGCAGCCATTGCGCTTGCGATCGTGCTGATGGTGTATCGCAACGTGCGCTCGATCATGACCGATCGACTCACGTCCCTCCGAGGCTGACGGGTCTCCGGCCCAAGAGGCGCTGCGGTCTCGCGCGCCCCTGGCGGGGCGAAGGGCGCGCGAGCCCTTCGCTAGCGCCTTCTGTTGGCCGGCTAGCCCTCTTCTCTCTCGGGGTTTTTTGGAAAAACCCCGCCCCATCGCCTTCGGCGACGGGGCCCCACCCCAAAAGCGCTTCGCGGAGAAACAGGGGGTTCGGGCGGGAACTAGGATCCAGGCTTCGGGGGAGCGCCGCTACGCGCGATGGTCGACAGACGAGTCACCAACCCGCTGGACACGATCTTCAGGGCCTGGCCCAACAGTTTCCGGCGCTGCTCCGGGCTGCCCCCGAGGCGAATGTGGGAGCGCGCACTCTTGCCCCCAGCGATCTTGGCCACCACCGTCACCGTAACGCGCAACACGTCATCGTTCTTCTCCCACTGAAGCTTGATGACTCGGGCGCTCAGCTCGAGCTTCTTGCCTTTGCCCCATTTGGCCCGTCGGGTCTCGCGGCGGAGCATCTTTTTCAGATCCCGAGCGACGGTCTTGGCGTCGTCGCCAGAGCTGACCTCGACAGTGGACCAGGTGACCCGCCGCGCGGCCTCGGCGTCCGGTGCCGATAGCCACAGCACCGGCGCAAGTAGGAGGGCCAACCATGACCTGGGCATCATGGGGCGAGCCTATGCAGCCAAGCTCACCGGGCCAACATCCACACAGACGGGGTCCCCGGTTTGCGTTATGCCTGGACCATGCCGTGCCGCCGTTTGTTGATGCTGGCCGTGATCGTCGTCGTCCTCGCGCCACCTGCCGATTCGATCGCCGCCGAGGGGCCGCTGCACTGGACCGCCGAGACCCCCGATAGGCTCATCGATCTCTCGCTGCAGGCAGCCAAGAACAACCAGGCTGATGCCCTCGCCCGAGCGGTGCTCATCTTCTCGCTCGACGAACGGGCCACTGCAGGCAAGGCCCGCGCTGCACTCACCAACTTGGCGACCAGTGGCCATGCGATCGCTCAGGACGCGCGGTGGTTGGGCCTGACCCTCGAACCAGCCGACGGTGTCCCCTGGCAAGGTCTGGGGGCCCTGCGTCTCGACGACACAGCGGGGCGCAAGAACGCCCATGGCTTGCTGCGCACCTTCGCCGTGCTGGGCCCCTTCGAAGACACCGGCGGCGGCCTGCTGCGACGGGAAGGCCCAGAGACGGAATCTCACAGCTTCGTCGAGGCCGACTATTCGTGGGGCGTTTATGCAGTGCGCTACCAGCGCAGCATCATCGACACCGTCACGCCTCGCGGGATCCCGCTCGACTTGTATGTCCACCCCCGCCGTGAGTCGTGCAGTTATCTGAGCAGCGTCGTGGCCATTCCGAGCGCCCGACAAATCGTGGTGCGCGTAGCGGCCAGCGGATCGTTCCGCTTGATGTGGGACGGTACCGACGTGGCGACCGCTGAGTCGGTACACCCGCGAATGCTGCTGGACCGCGCCGCCGTCGCGCTCGAAGCCACACCGGGCGACCATCTGTTGACCATTAAGAACTGCACCGGAGCGCGAGCTGACGCCGGGCGGCTGCGCATCCGCTTCTCCGACCAGCGAGGCCGGCCCATCGCGCTGGTGACCAGCTCGAAGCTCGAGCGGCTCCAAGCCGCGCTGGAGCGACTGGGGACCCACGGGGCCGCGAAGAACCAGGCAACCCGGGTGACGACGGCTCTCGAGCGGGCCTTGACGACCGGACTGGCGCCCAACCCAGAGCAGGCGCTCGCCGCAGCCATCGTGCGACAGCTGGCAGGGGCCGACGACCTGCGGTCGGCCAAGACGCCGGGCCTGCTCGATCGGGTGGTCGATGGCAAGGACGTCTCTGCCGACCATCGCGCAATGGCTGGCTATGTCGCACCTGCCGGGGCGAACCGCAGTGGTTGGCTTGCCCAAAGCCTGCAGCAGGCGAGGCAGCAGGGGGATCGTCAAGCCGAGGCCTTCGCACAACGAGCCCTGGTCGAGCTCCGTATCGGCGCCGGCCAGGTGGACTTGGCTCGAGCCACGGCTCAACAGCCACCGCTGAGCGAAGCTGATGACGCCCACGGACAGCTGCTGCGGGCCCATGCCCTGCGGCGACTCGGTGGCACTGGGCTCCGCGCGGTCGCCCTAGAGCGGTTGATCACCATCGCCAGATCCGCTGGGTCCAAAACACCGATCTCGGTCTGGCGGTCGATCGCCAAGCTCAGCCTCTACGAACACCCCGCCCGCGGCCTCGGGGCCTTGCAACGAATCGCGGAACAGGCCGCCGAGGCCAAGACCCCCCAATACATCGAGGCGTTTCGCATGATGGGCAGCAGCTCATTGGAGCAGCTGGCGCTGCGCCTGTTGCTGCGGCAAACCAGCACGAAAGCCCTGGACCGCATCGGCCAACAGCTGCTCACTGCGGGCCGCTATGAGGCCGCCCACAGTACCTTCGCGCTAGCCACGCGACTGTCCCCGAATCGGCCCCAGTCCTTTCGAGGTCTGGCTGAAGCTCAACCGCTGCTCGAGCCGGGCCACAATCGGGTCGAGGAGACCATCAAGCCGCTGCGCCGGGCCGCGGAGCTGCGTCCCCAGGACACTCGGCTCAGTGCCGAGATTGCCTTCCGCAAGGGCGAGCGCGACGTGCAACCCAAGGCGGGAGAGGATGCGGCTTACCTGGTCGATGCCGCCGAGTTCCTCGCCCGGGCCAAGGCCCGCCCGATGCCCAAGGATGGGGTGTTCGAGCGACACCTTCACTGGCGCAGGGTCGTGCGCTTCCATGCCGACAAGCGGGTGTCTCAGATCTCCCACTACGCGCGGGAGATAGGCATCGAGCCGCGGACCGAGTTCGAGCGCTACGAGCGTATTCCTGGCGCCTTCAACAGCGAGCTGCTCATCGCGCGGGTGCATCGCAAGGATGGATCCATCGAACCACCTGAAGAACAGGACGCCAGTGGTCCGATGGTTCGCTGGCCCAAGCTGAAGCGAGGGGACATCGTAGAGATCGCAGTGCGCAGCTGGACCCCAGGACCGGTCGGGCGACGAGGCGACCGGCCCTTCTATTTCGTGGATTACGTCGGCGCGGTCGACACCCATCCGGTGCTCCACAACGAGGTGGTCATCGACACGCCAGTTGGCGCACCGCTGTCCTTCGACGTCATCGGAGGCAAGGCCGACGAGCGTCGTGAGGAGACTCGCGGGGGACGCCGCATCACCTGGCTGATCTGGAATGCACCGCCGTCGATCCCCGATGAACCGCTGGCACCCCGCACCAGCGAGTTGCTGCCCGTCGTCGTCGGTTCGGTCTATCCGAGCTGGAACGTGTTCCTCCGGTGGTACCAAGGCGCCATCGAGGGGTTCACCGAGCCAGACGACCAGACTCAGCGGCTCGCCAAAGAGCTCACGGCCGGCAAGATCACGCGAGACGACAAGGTCGAGGCCCTGTTCAACTTCGTCGCCGACGACATTCGCTATGTCAACTACGTGTCCGGCGAATGGTGGCTGCCCAACCGCCCGCAGCAGCTGCTCGCCCGCCGACAAGGGGATTGTGACGACAAGGCCATGTTGTTGATCAGCCTGCTTCGGTCCGTGGGCATCGAGGCAAAGGAAGTGCTGATCCAGACGCGTATGACGAGGCGCCGAGCGCTCATGCGCAGCCCACGAACAGCCATCCCGATGTTCGATCATGGCATCATCTACCTTCCTGACGAGGCCGGTGATGGCGGACGTTTCCTCGATGCAACCAGCCCGCAGAGCCGCATCGGCTCACTGCCGTCGATGGACAGCGGCGCGATGGCCTTACTGATGGGCGACGGGCAGAGCGCCCGAATTATCGAGACGCCTCAGGCGAAAGCAACAGACCACGGCGTCGAAGCACGCTGGACATTGAAGCTCGACGAAGATGGCGGCGGGACTCTGAGCGCTTCGGAACGTCACGTCGGCGATCGCGCATTTCGGCTACGCACCCACTTGCGGCAGCAGGACGCCCGGGCTCAATGGGTCGAGCAAAACCTGGTCGCCGGCTGGTTCCCTTCCCTGAAGATGGACACGGAGGTCACCTTCGACGGCGCCCTCGAGAACGGAGCGGCCCAGGTTGGCTACCAAGCCAGCTCCGGCTCCCTGGCACGACGCGAAGGGGCCGACCTAATCGTGGTGGTCGCCCCTCCAATGCCCATCACCACCACCCTGGCACCGCTCACCAAGCGCCAACTGCCCGTCGAGCTACCTCCCAGCATCGCCCCGATGCACCGCCGGATGACCGTCGACATCGTGGCGCCTGGCTCTCACATCTTCGCCGACCTGCCACCCGATGGGACCGAAGACGGCGGCCCCTTTGGCAAGGCCAGCGTCACCTTCAAGCTGTCACCAACCAGACGGAAAGTAACCATCATCCGCTCAATCGCTTTCGAGCAGTCGCGCATTGCAGTCAGCGACTACCTCGCGTGGCGTCGCTGGCTTCAGGGGATCGACCGGCTAATGCAACGCTCGGTGCGGCTGGTGCCGCGAGCTGGGGGGCGGTAGGAACAGGGCCAGAGGCAGCCTCAGACGCGGACTCGGACGCGGATTCGCTCTCGGACTCGCTCTCGGACTCGGTTGTGAAACCCCAGCTCATGAGTAGCGCCATCGACGCCTTGGCGTCCTGGACCGCACTGGCCGGTGCCGCGCTGAGTCTTGCTTGCGGCGGCCCGGCTGGGCAGGCGCGGGGGATCGGCACTCCGGGCGTGCCCTTGTCTGGCCACCAGACCGGGAGGACCAACCATGAGGCAGAAGCCGCTCCGCTTGTTGGCGTGCCCACCCTCTCGTCGTTGCCACGGGAGCATTGGCCCTGTGAAGTAGTGATTCGAGGGAGCCTCGTTCAGGCGATCGAATACGGTACCCCGACGGCGTGCTCCTTTCCGCCAGACCGCTGGCAGCCGGGCTGTCCCTTGCGACGAGGCGACACCGTCCACGAGTACGACGGACAAGGACGGCTCGCCGCCTATCTCGAGCTGGGCGTGCGTATGGCCGGCGATTTCATCTACCAGGAAGGCCGCATTGTCTCGGTGGATGGCTGCATCCACTACCACTCCGCCGGCGATGCCGTGCAGCTCGAGTTCGGCCCTGACTGCGAGCACATCCAGGGCACCCCGCAGGATCGGCGCGTGGAGCTAGACGACCAAGGGCGCCCAAGTCGAATCGTGGACGCCTCTGATGGCGTGGTCTCGAACATCACCGAGCTCCTCTACGCCGGGCCAAGGCTGGCCACGCGGACATTACACCTACAAGACGGCGTGACCGAAGGGGGAGTCTCGCTGGAGTGGCGCTACCGATACGACTGCGGCACCAAAGCTGGCCACCGGGAGGACTGATTTTACGCGCCCTCGGCGCCGCTGCTGATTCGTCAAGATCGGGCACATCGACTTCGCCAATTAGGTTGGCCTATGTAGTGGCATTTAAGCAACGGTCCCACTCCACCATTGCCGTGCTACCTACCACACCCCTTTGAATTGGTTGTTCTCGCGACGCCAAGCCACGGCGCGACTCGAGCTGACCCATTGGGAGCGCTTGTTGTGGCTGGAACAGGCTAAGGCTTTCGCTCGGAAAGCTGTCGGTGCTGCGCGCTCGAAGTCGTCTGCGCGACATGGCAAGGCTGGCTGATCGCGCGCCCCGTGATTCCGCTGCAGTCCCCTGGAGTCCTCCCCAGTTTTGGAGACATTTTGGAGACGGTAGACGGAGGGAATGGCACAGGTGAACAATCCGTCGTCGGAGCGACGAGGGGTCGTGGACGTGTCTCTATGCGCCGCCGCCGTCAGGGCTCCCCTTGAGGTTGAGTTCTCCCTTCTCGATTCAGCTCAAGCAGCGCAACGAGGTTGTCTATGGAATCGAGGCAGGCCCAAGTCACGAATTGTCGGATCTCGTCGACGGCGCGTACAGCTCCCAGGCCGTGATGCCCCACTCGATCGAGTTTCACATCCAACTCACCCGGGGACGGCTTGCCGGTCGGCGAGCTCACCTGTGACCCCTTGGAGGGTGACGCCTGGGTGACCAACGAGCATGAGCAGAAGATCGGTCGCTTCTGGGGTCCCATGGACGACTGCGCCCTCGAGATCAGCGAGCCCGGCGAGTACACCCTCGAGTTCCGACGAACCTGGAAGCCCGGTGTGCCGCCCCTGCGCGCGAACCAGACCATCCTGGGCGCCCGCCAGCGCTGATCCGGCGGACCCTGCGGCTTAGAGGGCGTTGGTCGGCAAGGCGGTGCCCGAACAAGAGGAGCGGCGCTCTCACACCGGTGAAGCCACTGCCGCCTCACTTGACTGGAGTGCTTTTTCACGCTCCGATTCTCTTTCGCGCATGGCCAAGGACGACAGAGGTAGCAACCGATCAGCTGGCGAGCAGGAGCGCTTCGTGCGCTCCTTCGACGGCGTCGAGATATACGTAGAGAGCGTCGGTTCAGGTCCCCCCCTCGTGCTGTGCGACGGGATCGGCTGCGATGGGTACGCCTGGTCTCGTCTGATACCGGCCTTCAAAGACCGGTTCCAGATCATCCACTTGCACCATCGCGGCCACGGCCGCAGCCAACCGCCTCCGGAGCCGAACGCGCTGTTGTTCACCGACCTGGGCAAGGACCTGCTGGCGGTCGTCGACGCCTTCGGGATCGAGAGACCGGTGCTGCTCGCTCATTCCATGGGCGTTCAAGTCATCCTGGAGTTCGCGTTGCAGCATCCAGACCGGGTCGCGGGGTTGGTTCCGATGTGCGGCAGCTTCGGGCGCCCCCTGGACACACTGCACGACTCGGACTTCACCGGTTCGATGCTGCCTCATATCCTCTGGTTGACCCGCCGCATCCCGAGGACGTTTCAGAGGCTCTGGACCACGCTGCTCGATACGGAGCTCGCCTACAATTACGGCACCTACATCGAGCTGAGAACCAGGCGCCTGCGCTACGGCGACTGGAGGCCGTTCTTCACTCACCTGGCGACCATGGACGTTCCCGTCTTCATGCGCGTGCTCGAGCAGATGAGCCAACACACCACCGAAGACCGCCTCCACCAGCTACGGGTCCCCACCCTGGTGGTCGCCGGAGCCAAAGACCGGTTCACCCCGGTGCGGCTGTCCGAGCGCATGCAGCAACTGATCCCTGACGCGGAGCTACTCGTGGTGCCCGGCGGAACCCACTGCGCGCCCCTCGAGCTCCCGGAGCTGGTGCACTGGCGCCTCGATCGGTTCTTGAGAGGAAGGCAAATCGAAGGGGGGCTCGCCGGCTAGCTTCGCCCGCGAACTCCCCTTGGCATTGAACTAGAGCTTGGGGTCAGGTCAATGGCCTTCGTCCAACCGAAAACGCTCAGCTCCACGCCGGGGCAACGGCACGGTTCGACGTCTTGAAGAAAGCACCGCCGGCCTCGCCAGAGAAACGTGAGCGATCCTCGGTGGGTCCACAGGGACTCAAAATCTGTTCCATCGAAACACCTAACGTGGCGCCATCGCACGATTTCTCGTGATGGAGCAGGGTGGGAAGAGCAGGTTCTTCCGATGATCGAATCCCCGGCGCGAGGTCGATGCCTCATATGGGTACGCCTTTGTTGTAGCGTGTAAGACAAATCGCTCCCTGCTACTGCACCATTGCACCCTCATACCCCCTTCGATTCGGCTATCCACCGAGGTAGTCATGGTCCGGAAATACATCAGCGTCGTCGGGACCGTCTTCTTCATCATGCAGCGGGCCGAACGCAGCTTGTAGAGCCTCGAGGGCCATGGCCGAGACCGAGCACAACAGTCTTGTAGAGCGCGACCTCATGCACCTGCTGCGCGAGCGCGGCTGGGAGGTGATCGAGGCGAAGCGGGACCCCGTGAACCTCGACCTGGCGGTCCGCTTCAACGGCGTCGACGGCGTGGTCAGCCTCCACAGCGCCTTCCTCCCGGCCCGCGGCCTGTTGCGGCATCATCACCAGCCCACCTACCTCCGCGTCGTTCTCGGCCGGCCCGACGGTGAGCCGTCACGCTGGGCGGTCTGGGACAACTACCGGTTCAAAATAAGGACCACGACCACGCAAGCAGGCGCGCCCGACTACAACGCCTTTGTCTTCCACGAGGCCATGGGGGATGGCTGGGTCGCGCTGGCGGGCAATTCGGTCACGCCCGATCAGAGCTGGTACGAGCGCGGAGCGACCATCAGCACGCTCCTCGAACGGGCCGAGGCGCTCGCCCCGGGCCGGGACGAGGACGCCCGCCGCGAGCGGATCTTCGCGGTGCAGCGGAACAACTTTGGCGAGCAGAAGCTCGGCAAGAATCTCACCATCTTCGTGGTCTTGGTCAGCATCGTCGTCGTCTTGGCGGGGCTGCTGGTCGTCGGCATGTTGATGGACGCCCCGCCCGATACGTCCCCGGACGCGGTCCCGGTTTTCCGGGGCCTCGTCGCCCTGATCTGCGGGTTCCCAATCCTCATTTGCTCCTTTGTTTCGATAACCTATCTTCGCAGGGTCCTGCGGATCCCGCGGCAGCCCCTCGAGGGCGTGGACGCCGTCGCGGAGACCCTCCGCGGCACGCGCGCCTTTTCCGAGGTCACCACGACCGTGCGCAAGGACCGGGCCGGCCTGCCCCTGGTCGTCGTCAACCAGGGCCGCCTCGCCGAGGCCAAGGCGCCGCTCTCCGTCAGCCGTCTCTCGGCCACGTCGTCGTCCCACTCCGTCAAGCTCGAAGCCGACCTCTGCCGCATGGCCTGGCCCGAGGGCGCCTCGCCAGAGACGCGCCTGGTCCCCGACCGCTGGCTGACCACCGAGCTGTCCGGCGCCGGATCCGACCTGGCCAAGCTTCCGACCGGCCCGCGCGAGGATCGGCGCAGCGACGTCGTCCGCTGGACCTTCACCGGCGCAGAGATCGACTCGGGCGCCGTGGAGAGCCACTTCCTCAGTGTCGCCTCCGCCCTGAGCTCCAGGCTCTACCGCTGACGGCCATAACGCTCAGGTAGGGGAGTCCTCCCCAGTTTTGAAGACATGTTGGAGACCGGTCCGACGCGTGGGCGAGAATAGATTGCCATG
>JAUVCD010000520.1 GCA_030590865.1 Myxococcales bacterium
GAACGACGACATCGATGCACAAATCGAGCTGGCGCGCGCATTTCTCAGGCACGTGCCAGACGGAACTTTCGAGCTAGTGTTGGTGCGGCGCCACGCGACCCGTCTGCTCAACCGCTTTGCACCTGCCAAGAAGTTCGACGCCCTAATCGAGGCAGCCACCAAGGCCGGCAAGCTGGTCCTCGGTAATGGTAGCGCGCTGGACGCCGGCATCACCTTGGCCGCCACCTCGCTGCAGCGGCGAGCGGGCCCACGGACGATGGTGCTCTTGACCGACGGTCTGCTGCGACCCAAGTGGCGCAACCGTTTGGCGCTCAATGCACTGAAGAAGGCTCCCTTCGGCACATCATCCCACGTCGTGTTGCCGACCGAGGGCTCGGCGCTGGTCTCCGATCGCCGGGATGACGATCATGAGCTGGCGCCTATTGCGAAGCGCGGTGGCGGTCTATTGCTCCACGTGGATAACATTGGCGACGGCTCCAAACAGCTGGACGATATCGCCCTAGGATTGGTGCGCCCCATCCGCATCGACAACTTCCGCATCGAAGGGGTGACCTTCACCGACCAACGCGAGCTCCCCGACCGCCTGGAGGAGGGCGATGGCCTACGCGAGATGGCGCAGCTAAAAAGGGCACCCAAGCGCGTGGTGCTCCACGGTCACATCTGGGCCAAACCGTTCCGCCGGGAGGTCAAGGCTACCCTCGGGTTCTCGAAGGCCACCGCCGCCTTCGTTTTCTCCCACGACATGCACACCGATCTGTCTGAGGACGAGCAGTTCCGGCTCGCGATGATCGGCAAGGCCGTATCACCGGTGACGTCCTACCTCGCCATCGAGCCGGGCGTCCGCCCCTCGGTCATCGGGCTGGAGTCGATTGGCACCATGGGCTTCGGGGCTGGCTATGGTTCGGGCAGCGCCTTCGGCGCCGGCGGTTATGGCATCGGCCAGCTTCCCCCCTTCAGCCTGAAGGACGCCCTACAAAGTGAGGTTGAGCGCTGCGCCAAGAAGCACGCCGTGAAGCCCGGTTGGGCCGTGACGCTCGACCTTCAGCTCACCTACGAAGAAATCGTCGACATCGACACGCCTAAGAGCAAGATGGCGCAGTGTATCGCCGAAGCCGCCTGGCAGGTCGCGCTGCCGGGCTACCAGTTCAGCAAGAAGCGCGACACGCTGACCGTGTCATTTCCCTGAGCCTCCGCTGGACAGCGAGCCGCCGGGGCACCTCACGAGGCAGATTCGATCGCCGCGGTCGCCACCGGCGAGGCGTCATGCAATGATGCCGCCTAGGGCGGGACAGGTGGGGAGGCCTTCGTTTCCAACGGGGCCAATACGATGGATTGCGACATCCTCAGAACGCTGTACCTCAAATGCAACGGCGAGGTGCTCTGTAACGATGACGTGGGTGAGCGCGTCTCGCTCGGCGCCGTGGACGCGCAGGATCCGAGCTGGTCGATCGCCCAGATCTTCGACAACGACAAATATGCGCACATCAGGGCGTCCCTCGTCAGCGGGCGGGTGCCCTGGGACGGAATCTGTCAGCGCTGCGCCTTTCTCCGGCCGGGCATCCCGCTCCGAGATCAATTAGCGCAGCGAGTGATCACGAAGCTCCAGGTCGAACCGTCGCTGGCCTGCAATCTCCGCTGTCGTTGCTGCACCAACCGTGAGCAGCGCAAAGCACGGTCCAAGCCTCACCAAATGCCGCTGGCCACCTACGAGCGCACCCTGCAATCCCTACAAGACGAAGGCTACAGTCTCGAAAACATCGAGTATTGCGGCCAAGGCGAACCACTCACCCATCCCAAATTTCACGAGTTCGTCGCCCTAGGTCGACGCTGGTTCCCCGAAGCGCGACAACGGCTGATCACCAACGGGAACTTCGACTATCGAGCAACGACCAGAGGCGTGCCACTGGACGAGATCTACGTCTCCTGCGACGGGGTGCGCCAGCGGAGCTACGAGCAATACCGCCAAAACGGAAAGGTCGACCAGGCCCTGCAATTCATGAGCGATGCGGCCGCCACCGTGGACAGCAGGCAGCAGTCGGTGGTCTGGAAGTACATTCTGTTCGAGTTCAACGACAGCGCCGACGAGCTGCGTGAGGCTCAGCTGACCGCCGCACGACTCGGCATCGACACGCTGCTGTTCACGGTCACCTCCTCGGAGCATCGGTCTCAAACCTATACCCTCGATACGCTGGGTGAGCTGGAGATCGTGAGTCCCAACGTCCATGTCGATCAGTGCGCGACCTACCACGAAGGAGCAGCCTACGGACACCGGCAGGCGGCTCGTTTCGTGCCAGAGGGCAAGGGGAGCTGGCTGCCCATCCGGCGCCGCCCGCCGTCGCGAGCCTATCTGGACGAAGTCGTGAGCCTGCCGGGAAACACCCTGACACTGCGAGGCTGGGCCGCCGCGACCAAGCGACTGACCCATGTACAGATCTTCTGCGACGACCAGCTCGTCGGCAGTGCCAAGCTGTCTGCGATCCGCGACGACGTCTTCGAAGTGCACCGCCATTTCATGAACCAGCGGGCTGGATTCTACCTGTCTGCGCAGTTGAAGCGGCCGCTGAACCCCTCGGCCCAAATCAGCGTCCTGTTGCTCTGCGACCAACGGCGGCGGGGACGGCTGGTCACGACCTACCAGTTTGCGCCAGCGCCCGAGGCGTGAGGCGACGTCAGTCAATCCGTCGCCAGGTCGCATGCTAGGGCGCCAGGCGACCCGCGCGACTCAGCCCCGGATGGGAACGTAGCGGTCACCACTACAACGAAACGGTGAAACCACCAGCAGTCTCATGAGGTACAGTGGCCCGGCGATGGGCTCCCGAGCCCCGAGTTTCCACAAGCTGCCCCCACCAAACCATGCTCTTCAAGGTACTCAGCAAAGACGCTTTCCGGCGGCTGGTCGAGTTGCTGCTCGACGCCAACGAGGTCGTTGGTCCACGAGTCGTGGGCCAGGACCGACCAGGCAAACGCCGCTACCAGTTGTTACCCATCGATCGCTTCGAGGACATGAGCCTCGACTACGACAAGACTGAGTATTCGGCGAAGACCTACTTTCTGCCCTTCAAAGAGAAACTCAGCAGCTACGCCTTCGAGGGCGACGACTGGCAGCAGCAGATCCGTTATCGCATTCGACCACGAGCCATCGTGGGCCTGCACGCCTGCGACATCAATGCGCTGGTCAAGCTCGACAAGGTGCTGCTCAAGGGAGACTTCCCCAGTCCCTATTACTTGTCACGCCGCGAGAACACCTTCGTGATCGGCATCGATCACGACCCTTGCGACAACGGCTTCTGCGCCTCGGTAGGGGCCGACATCGTGAGTCACGGCTTCGATCTGTTTCTCACCGATCTCGGGGACCGCTACTTCGTGGCCATTGACTCGGATCGCGGGTTTCGAGTGGTCAACACCGTCGACATTCGCGACGTGACCGAGACCGACCGGGAGGAGTACATGCAGGTGCGCAATCGCATCGCTGGCGCCTTCAAGACCGAGGTCAACATACGCAACCTGCCTACGGTGCTCGATCTAGAGTTCGAATCGCCAGTCTGGGACCGGTGGGGGGACCGCTGCTTGAGCTGTGGCAGCTGCGCAGCGGTGTGCCCCACCTGCTACTGCTATGGCGTCGAGGAGCGCATCTCGATGAGCTTCGACGAGTCGGTGAAGGTCAAGCGGCTCTACTCGTGCAACCTGCTCGATTTTGCGATGGTGGCTGGGGATCACAACTTCCGACCCACCCGCGCCAGTCGGCTCAAATACCGCTACTACCACCAGCACCGCGGATTCACCGAGACTTACGATGAGCCCAAGTGTGTGGGCTGCAATCGCTGCGGCGACACCTGTTTGGCGGGCATCAATCCCCCTGAGCTCATCGCCGATCTCGAAGAGGAGGCCGCCCGATGAGCACCGGTCAGTCGCCGCCAGGACAGCAAGCTGGACCCGCGGGAGCGGCCGAGAGCACCGCCAACCTAGTGCTGCACCCCTATGACGTGAAGAAGGAGCTCGAGATCCAGAAGCCCCTGGACTTCAAGAACCGCTCCCAGCTCAAACACGTCGACCAGGTGTTCAAGAGCGTCATCACCAACGTGGTCGAGCTCACCGAGCAGGAGAAGCTCTTTCACATTCGCATCTGCGACGATATCGAACGGGAGCGCTTCTCCTTTCTGCCTGGTCAGTTCGTGATGGTTCAGCTGCCAGGCTATGGCGAAGTGCCGATCAGCATCTCGAGCTCGCCGTCGAGCAAAGGGCACATCGAGCTGTGCATTCGCAAGGCCGGGCTGGTGACCGGCCTGCTGCACGCCGCTCGTCCCGGGGCCCGAATCGGTCTGCGCGGACCCTTCGGCACTCACTTTCCGATGGGCAAGATGCACGGCCAGAACGTGCTCCTCATCGCTGGTGGGCTCGGGCTCGCACCGCTCAGAGCACCGATCTCTTACGTGACCGAGAACCTCGGTGAGTTCGCCGAGGTGCACATCATGTACGGAGCGCGGCGTCCGAAGGATCTGCTCTTCGACTACCAATACGAGCAATGGCGCCGGATCTACGACCTCAAGCTCGACATCATCGTCGAGCATCCGGATGAGCAGTGGTCTGGGGCCGTGGGGATGATCACCGACCTGCTGGAGCCCATCGATCTGGATCCGCACCGCACCTTTGCCATCGTCTGCGGTCCACCGGTGATGTTCAAATTTGTGTGCAACAAGCTCAGCGCCAAGGGTATCCCGATGCAGCACATGTTCGTGTCCCTAGAGCGCCGGATGCACTGCGGCATGGGCAAGTGCTGTCGCTGCAACGTGGGCTCGACCTTCACCTGCGTCGACGGGCCGGTGTTCGACTACTGGTCAGTACTCAACCTCAAGGAAGCCATCTGAGGTCCCGCCATGAAGTACCTCGGCATCGAGCCTGTCCGACCCAAAGTGGCTGTCTTCGACTTCACCGGCTGCGAGGGCTGTGAGCTGCAACTGGCGAACAAAGAAGAGAGCCTCGCTGATTTTCTGCGCTGCATCGAGGTCGTGAACTTCCGGGAGATCAGCTCGGAGGCACGAGATGACTACGCCATTGCGTTCATCGACGGCTGCATCTCCCGAGACGACGAGGTCGAGCGACTCAAAGCGATCCGCGAGCGCGCCACGGTCCTGGTGGCCATGGGCAGTTGCGCCTGTTTCGGTGGCGTCCACCGGATGAAGAACGACACCGACCTGGCGGCCGCGAATGCCGAGGTTTACGGAGACATGCCCAAGGCGACCGGGCCGGTGCGGGCGGTCAAAGAGGTCGTGGCGGTGGATCTGGAGATCCCGGGCTGTCCGATCAGCAAAGAGGAGCTCGAGCGGGTGGTACAGCACGTGGTGCTCGGCATCCCGTTCCGCTTTCCCGTCTACCCAGTGTGCGTGGACTGCAAGCACCGGTTCACCACCTGCATGTTCGAGCACGACCAGCTGTGCCTCGGACCGATTACCCGGGCGGGCTGCAATGCCCCCTGCCCGACCGGCGGCCTGGGCTGCTGGGGTTGTCGCGGCCCAGCCGAAGACTGCAACCTCGACGAGTTCCGGCGGCTCGCCGAGGAGCGGGGCTTCGAGCAGCAAGAGATCGACGAGCGGCTTGGCTTTTTCGGGGGCTTCGAGGGGCTACGATGAGCATCAAGACCATCGACGTGGACGTGCACCACCTGACCCGAGTCGAGGGGCACGGCAACATCCGGGTGCGGATCGAGGATGGCGTGGTGAAGGAGGCCCGCTGGGACGTGGTCGAGACGCCACGGTTCTTCGAGGTCATGCTCAAGGGCAAGCACTACAGCTCCGCCGGGATTCTCACGGCCCGTATTTGCGGGATCTGCTCCATCGGCCACTGTCTGGCGAGCGTGCGAGCCACTGAGAGCGCCTTCGATATCCAGGTGCCGGAGCGGGCGGCTGCGTTGCGACTGCTGGCCAAACACGGCGAGACCCTGCAGAGCCACGTGCTGCACCTGCTGTTCCTGGCGGCTCCCGATTTCCTCGACCTGCCGAGCGCCCTGCCGCTGGCCCAATCCAAGCCCGAGCTCTTCGCCTTGGCTGCGCGGCTCAAAGGACTGGCCAACGATCTGTGCGATGCGGTGGCCGGACGCACCACTCACCCGGTGTCGATCCAGGTGGGCGGCATGGCGGGCATGCCGGCCTCGCCGCTGTTGCGTTCCTTGGCGGGCCGCTTGGTCGCCTCGGTAACGGATCTGCAAACGGTAGCCCAGGTCTTCGCATCCTTCGAGATACCGGACTTCGTGCGGGAAACTGAGTTCGTGTCACTCGGCAGAGAGGGCGACTACCCGTGGATCGGCGGTGAGCTCGTCTCCAGCGACGGGTTGCGCAAGGCCGAGCACGACTACCTGGAGATGACCAACGAGACGGTGAACGAAGACAACACGTCGAAGTGGTGCAAGCTCAGCCGCAAGTCCTTCGCGGTGGGGGCCCTGGCACGGTTCAACAACAACCACGCCGAGCTTCATCCAGCAGCGCAGCAGCTGGCCGCCGAGCTCGGATTGGAGGCACCGTGCCACAACCCCTACTTTTGCAATGTGGCCCAGCTCGTCGAGTGCGTCCACGTCGTGCATGACGCACTGCGGTTAATCGACGAGCTGAGCGATGGCGGGCCACAGCAACTCATGGCAGAGGTTCGACCGCGCGCCGGGCGCGGCGTGGCGGCGGTCGAGGTCCCGCGAGGCATCCTGTACCATGAGTACGAGTATGGCGATGACGGCCGGGTGAAGCGGGCCAACTGCGTGATTCCGACGACGCAGAACAACGCCAACATCCACCACGACATCGAGGCGCTCGCAGCCTTGCACGCGGCCCGGGGCACGTCGGACGGCGAGCTAGAAAAGCTCTGCTCCATGCTGGTACGGGCCTACGATCCCTGCATCTCCTGCTCGGTCCACTGACGACCTGCGGGGGCCTCTTTCCTGCCCGCCGGTCAGTGGGACATGAGGGCCTACATCAACTTACCTGGAAGCAACTTTCCGTCAGGTGAGCC
>JAUVCD010000108.1 GCA_030590865.1 Myxococcales bacterium
AGCGCCTGACCCGCTACTTCGACCGAGCTGAGACGGTGTTCTACAAGGTGCGTGGTCGGTCCATCGCCGGGCTTGAGGCCTATCTGCGCGTGCTCCCTGATGGCCCCCATGCCACCGAGGCGCTCGATCTGCTGAGCGTGCTGCGTCACGAGCGGCGCCGCGAAGAGCTCGACAAGCGCCTCGCCCGCGAGACCGGGCTTCGGCTCGACGCCGAAAGGAAGAGTCGAGCTGCGGCTGCCGAGCTGGTGCAGTGGTGGACGACGGCGCTGCTGAGTCCGCCGCTCTGGGCCGCGCCACTGTCGGCGGCGCCTTCGGCATTTCTGGTGCGCTACAGCTTGGCGCTACCCAGGCCCGAGTGTGAGCCCGATCAGCCCGAGCCTGGCTATCAGTACTGCAGCAAGGCGTTGGAGCTCAGCTACCGGGTTGCTGGTGAGCGGGGGCGGGTCGACCGCACCATCACCATGGATCTCAATCTGGTGCTCGATCCGTCGTGGCGCCTGAGCTCGGCGACCCTCAGCGGGCCAGGGCTGATTGTGCGCGCTGAGGAGGCCCGTCGCGGACGGCTGCTCGAGCACGATGACGATGAGGTGGCGACCGGTGCGACCGAGAGGCTCATCGCCGCTCTGATGCTGGCGCTGCTCTCTGAAGATATCGAATGTACCGGTGGGATTGAGCCCAGCGGCATGACCGTGCTCGAGTGCGGACTGCTGCGGCTCTCCTTGGCGCCTGGCCGCGCAGGGGACGAGGACGTCGTTTGGATCCAGCCCATCGAGCCGGACCAGGGTGAGCGGCCGTCGACCGGCGGTGTCGATTCAGGAGAGCCGGATCCTCCCGCGGCTCTCGAAGATTCTGACGACGAGCCTGACGACGAGCCCGACGACGAGCCCGACGAAGGGTCGGACGACCCCTACGGAGACTGAGCGGTGCAGCGGGGCTCTGCTGGGACTGATACCTTTGGGGCTCTGATGGCTTCTCCCATCCGGCTCGCCACGTAGCGGGCCCGCCCAATCTCGAAGGGGTGAAGCCGAAACCCTCGGCGGCCTGAGGCCATCAAGCTGTCGATCGAGTCATGGCGGCGGTTGTAATGCTCCAGGCTCAGGGCGTGGCCCAGCTCATGACTGGCGGTCCGTGCGGCCGGGTGGGTGGTGGGATGAGGGGCACGAGCGAGGGCCGGTCGGTCATGGGTCCAGATGTCCAGGTGGCCGTCGTACATGCCGTAAACCGGGAGGTCGTCGCCTCCACCGATGAA
The DNA here is from genome assembly GCA_030590865.1 of Myxococcales bacterium. Lineage (GTDB taxonomy): Bacteria > Myxococcota_A > Polyangia > Polyangiales > Polyangiaceae > JAPYTK01. The sequence goes on from JAUVCD010000108.1 coordinate 1,250, forward strand.
CCGGAGCATCAACTCGTCGTCCTTCACTTTGCCAGGCTCGGCATCCCGCATCTCGAAGCCAATGCCTGCCTGGGCCCAGATAGAGTTGATCTCTGCCAGCACCGCGGCGAGCTCGGCGTCGGCCAGGTTGCTGTCCTCGCGGCTCACCCACAAGGGGATGCGATAGGTGACGGCAAACTCCCTAGCCTCGGGCCGAGGGCGCGTCGTCGCACCAATCCAGCGGCTGGGTTCTCGCAGCGTCTTTCGAAGGTTGGTGACTCGAGGTCCCTCGAGAGCTTCACCGAGCGCGAAGGCCCCCCCGACGGCGGGCGCGACCGCGACGGCGCTACCAAATCCCAGAGCTTGCATCCACTTACGCATCGAGTCCAGCGAGCCGCCCATGGGTAGGCCCAGCATGAGTTTGGACAGCTGGGGGGCTCGTTTGTTCCGGGAAATCAGAAGGGAAGTGGCATCTCACACGGGGGGTGTTGAGGTCGGGGGCGAGGGGCGATGTCCTGGCACAGCGCCTCTCAGACCATGGTGAGAAGGAAGAGACGGCTGGGGCTTGGCCTGCGGGGCTGCCTCGGTTGCCTCATCACAACCAGGCGGTGGCCTTGCTCACCGGGCTCATTCGGCGCTGACCGGCGCTCCCCAGGGCGGCGTAGCGCGGCTTCGCTCCGCCGCCCTGGTGGCAGCCATTGGGTGGCTAGCGCATCAGTCCCCGGATCATCTGGTGAAGGCGCAGGCCGAGGGACTGGATGGCCTGGGACCGGTCGGCTGAGAGACGGCCCGGTTGGGTGCATTCTTGGCGACAGAGTGCCATCATCGGTGCCTGACCCCACGGCGAGGAGACCCGCCCAATGGTGGAATACCGCGACGGCATAGGAGCGACCCGCACGCGCCTCCAAGCAGAGCGCGCCGACCTGCTGGAACGTTGGCGCCAGCTCGGCGAGCAGGCCCAGAAGCGGCTTCCGGACAAGCTGCGCGAGGAGTTGAAGCGTCTCGAGGAGTCGCTCGAGCAGGGCGTGGAGAGCAGCGAAGAGGCGGCGGCAGTCGAGGCGGTGCTCGCGGGGTGCCAGCAGCGGTTGGCTGACGCCAAGAACCTGCTGGCCCAGCTGGACGCCGCCGATCGCCGCCAGGGGCGTACCGCAACAGGCGCGCTGGGGCTTCGTCTGAGGCCGCTGTGGCTGGGTTTGAGGCGGCGGTCAGGTTGGCTGATTGCCCTGCTGGCCGTGCTCGTGGCGTTGGCTGGTGCGACGCTGTGGGTGCAGCGGCGGGCTGCGGACTGCGCGCAGGCGCCTGCTTGCGGGGCGGTGGGCGCTTGCTCGCTGGCGTTTCCCCGTCACGGGCTGAGTCTGGCGTGCGTGGCGGGCCGCGACGAGGATTGCCGCGGCACTGTGGCGTGCACATCCGAGGGCCGGTGCTCGCAGATCGATCTTCGCTGCAAGGTAAGGACGAGTGATGATTGCCGCCGAACGGCGGGCTGCAGCTCCGAGGGGCACTGCACGTTGCAAGCAGGACGCTGCCGCGCAGTGACGGCAACCGATTGCGAGGCGTCCACCCGCTGCGAGGGAGCTCACAGCGAAGGGCGCTGCACGCCGCGAGACGGTGTCTGTGTGGCGACCGATGCCAGCTGCGCGAGCAGATGGCAATGTGTGTCCCATGGCCGTTGCAGCGCGGGGCCAGACGGAGACTGCGTCGTGGGCTCGGAGCACGACTGCTTGCGTTCCTTTGATTGCCAACAGAGTGGTCGTTGCAAGCGGGTCGTCGTCGATGGTGTGGCCAGCTGTGTCAGTGGCCCAGCCCTGGCTTCAGAATGCTCCTGCGCCGTGGATGGACGCTGTGTGGTTCGGGATGGACGCTGCGTCGCCGTTGACACCTTGCGATGCCGGCAGTCCTGGGGCTGTCAGGACGATGGCCTGTGCAGCCTCCAGGGCGACAGTTGCGGGGCCGCCGAAGACGCCGACTGCTGCCGCTCGGAGATCTGCCGCTCCCAAGGTCGGTGTCGCGCCCACGACGGTGCTTGCATGGCCGTCAGCGACGAGGACTGCGAGATCGGTGGCTTGTGCCACCGCCTGGGCCGCTGCGCCGTCGAGAGCAGCCGCTGTAGGCCCCGCGACCCAGCGCACTGCCTGGCATCGCTCAAGTGTTTGAGCACGGGTCACTGTGGCTACGATGCTAGGGCGGCGGCCTGCACGACCCAGCCCGCCGAATGTGGCCCATTCACGCCAATATGCAAGGTGACGGGTCGCTGTGACGCGGGCACCTACGGTTGCGTGGCTAGCAGCCAGAGCGACTGCGACAAGGCGGAGCGCTGCGCCAGCCACGGTGAGTGCCGCTTCGTCGCGGAGGGGGTGCCGCGCTGTGCCGTCGCCAGCGACGGGGACTGCGAGCAGTCCCAAGCGTGCAAGCAGCATGGGCGCTGCCGAGCGCGCGATGGACGCTGTATCAGCAGCTGCGCCGAACAGCCAGACTGCCTGAAACTCGGTGCCTGCTCCGACATCGACGGCACGTGCCGGCCAGGCTCCGACGCCGACTGCGCTGCCGCGATGGTCTGTCTGCTGCGTGGGCGCTGCAGCTACGACGGAGTCCGAAGAGGTTGCGTGGCCAGCACCGCCGAGCACTGCGAGGCGTCCGTCGTCTGCCGCCAGGAGGGCGCCTGTAGTCTCGATAGGATCGCGAAGACCTGCGTCGTGGCGAGCGACGAGGACTGCGCCAGGCACGTCGGCTGTCCGTTCGAAGCCAGGTGCAGCTGGGACGCGATGGCGGGGCGTTGCATTCGCAGATCGAGCGACGATTGCGTCAAGAGTCGGGACTGCAGGGACAAGGGACTGTGCACACTGACCGACCATGGGGTCTGTGCCGCCGAGACCGCCGAGGACTGCAGGCGCGGCGGCCTCTGCCAGCGCCTGGGCGCTTGCACCGTGACGGATGGCTACTCCGGTTGCGTTGCTACCAGCGACGCAGACTGTGAGGCCTCGGAAGACTGCGAGCGCCTGCTGCACTGTGTCTATCGCGACAAGCAATGCCGGATCAGCTGCGAGTACACCCGCGAGTGCTTCGACGACGGTCGCTGCCGCGACGCGCATGACGGTTGCATGCCTGGGACCAACGATCCTGAGACCCTCTGATGCGGCACCGGGGGACGCCTGCGCGCCGGGTGGTGCGGGCCAGCCTTGCCGGATCCGACTCCAGCTACCGGTGGACAGTCAGTGCAGCGGCGGACCGCGCGGAGCTGCGCTGCTGTGGGCAAGCTTGCGATTGAGGTGATCGAGGATGCGGCGGATGACCTCCGGGTCGTGGATCTGGGCGATGGGTTTCATGGGGCCACCACAGGCAGGACAGGTCCCCAGGTCGATGGCGTACGTGCGCCGGAGGAGTTGCGCCCAGGTCAGACGGGGGCCGGTGGCGAGGAGCCTGCCGTCGAGCAGGCGCTCGAGGTGCTGCGCAGCGATGACGTTAAACGGCTCGAGCCATCGAGCATCGAGCATCGAGCCCATCGAGCCATCGAGCCATCGAGCCATCGAGCATCGAGCCCATCGAGCCCATCGAGTCTCGACCCGCAGCCCTTCGAAGGGATCCCGCGAGAATTGGCACCGGCCGAAACCCGGCGCGACCTTCAGAACTGCGGTATTAGCTCAACCATGCATTACGCCTACCTTCACGGTTTCGCCTCCGGGCCCCTGGCTCGTAAGGGGCTGGGCCTGCGCCAGGCCTTCGAGGACCGAGGCGCCCATTTGTCGTTGCCTGATCTCAACCGCCCATCCTTCGCTCAGCTCAGCCATGCCGCCATGCTCGAGGCGGTCGATGAGCTCACCGCCGCTGGGGGGCCCTGGCGCTTGGTTGGCTCGAGCCTGGGCGGGTGGGTCGCCGCTCGCTGGGCCGAGCTGCATCCTGACCGGATCGATCGCTTGGTGCTGCTCTGTCCGGGCTTCGGTCTCGGGAGTCGCTGGTCCAAGCTGTTCAGTAAGGTCGCCTTGAAGCGGTGGGAGGCAAGCGGCGTTCACCCCTTCCCCGACGGGGCGGGAGAGCTAGTCGACGTTCACTGGGGCTTCTACCAAGAGTCGTTGCGCCAACCGCCGCTGCCCGAAGTCCCCTGCCGGACGCTCTTGATTCACGGTCGGTCCGACGAGGTGGTGCCCATCGAGAGCTCGCGCCGCTACGCCGCTGATCGTCCCCATGTCGAGCTCGTGGAGGTGGAAGACGACCACCCGCTGAGCTCGTCGCTCGACCGGGTCGTCACCGAAACAGCCCGGTTCTTCGAGCTCGGCTGAGCGGCCCGGCTGCTGGAAGCCAAGCCCTAGTCGGCTAGCCCTAGTCGGTTGGCTCGGGTCGCTGCACTTCCGGCGACAGCGCCTGGGCACCATCACCGAACTTGTCTCGAACCATGCACCTGGCCTGGAGGGTGTCCCCAGGCCGGGCCAGCGACGCAGCGCCGTAGCTCGACTGGTGCGACCAGTTCTTCAGCACCAGGGCTTTCCCGTTCCGAAGCAGCACATAGCGGTATTGGATCTTGTCGTCGTCGGTCCATCCCGGCGCCTTGATTTGCAGGCTCGCCTGCAGGGGCCCAACCCACTTGACCGCCATCGTGCAGGTGCCCCCGTGAGGGCCAGTGTTCACCTCGAAAGTGGTGTTGCTGGTCACCTCGGTGGTTTGCGTCGGAGGGTCAGCCTCCGAATCCTCCCACTCGGCGGTCACGAGCAGGCGGATGCGATAGCGCTCGCCGGCCTGCAAGTCGTCCTTGGGAATGGTCAGCGTCTTGGACGTGGTGTCGATGCCGTAGGGCAGGGTGGGACCGTCGGTCGTGGACCAGGTGTATTGGAACGTGGCCCGTGGCCCTCGCCACCGCACGTTGCCCGTCAACCTGACATCCTGGGAGGCGGCGATCTTGCCTTTCGCTCCGACCACGACCACGCCGAGGGCAGCGTTCCTGCCTGAGCTGGTCGCCGCGATGGCGGCCAGGGTGATGGCCACCGTCGCCGCCAGCAGAGTTTTAGATTTGAGCCAGCGCATGGGGCTGATCATATCATCAGTAATGGTGCCGCCATGCCGCTGCCGGCCGCTCAGCCACCTTCGGGCACGATTTCGGCGTGCTGCCGAGGAGGTGCCCCAAACCCGGGTGCCCCAACCCTGGTTGACTCGGGAGGCGCCGACCTAGATGCCCAACGGGTCGACAGGCCCATCGGGGGGCTTGGCCTTCGGCGGCCTTGGTGGTCTCGGCGGGCGGTAGGGTGTTGGGCTGGCTGGGGGCGGCCCGCCGTCGGCCTCGACGGTCGGCACCGCGGTGGGCAGGTCTTCAGCCGCAGCGCTCGAAGGAGACTCGATTGGCGCCGACGGGGTGGACTGGGCGGGCGCCGCGGACGTCAACCCCGCCGGGTTGGCAGGTTCCGCGCTCGGGTCAGCGTCCGGCTGTGGTGGGTCGCTGGAGGTGACCTTGGTGGTGATGAACGCCACTGAAGCGGCCAGGACCACCGCCGCCAGCGAGCCCATTAGCCAAGTCTTCCGTCGGGGTACCGAGGTTGCCGCCAAGGGATCCAGGGTTTGCAGCTCTCGGCTGCCGTGAAGTGGTGGCATCGCCGTCGGTCCCGAGTCAGCGGGAGCGTCATCAGATCGGTCGAAGGGGGTGGCGGCGATCCGCGGGCCTGACGGTTCGCTAGGTGTCGCAGTGGCGTCCGACTGGTTTGCCTGTTCGAAAGGCGTAGCGACCCGCGGGAGCCCGGTGGACGAATCTTGGGTGACGGTGAGCAGTCCAGGGTTCGAGGTGCTCTCGTCCTCCGAGCTTGGCTCCTGCAATGTCTCCGGTCCAGCCAGCGGCCCCTCGACCGGTCCTGGATCCGCCGGTCCCAAGTTGCTAGCGCCCAGCCTGGTGGTGACGGGATCGGCATCGAGAGAGCCCGTCACGCCGTGGCCCTGATCGAGCAGCACGCCTCGCAGCGCTTTGGTCATGTCCTTGGCGGACTGGAAGCGCTGGTCGACGGTCCGGTGATTGGCGCGGGCGAACCACTCATCAAACCCTTGGGGGACTGAGCCGTGGGTGGAGGGTACGGGTTGTGGTTCGGCGCATATCTTGAGCACCAAGTCGCCGAGCGCGTTGCTCTGATAGGGGCGAATGCCCAGGAGACACTCGAAGGCCATCACGCCCATGGCCCACAGATCGGATCGGTGATCGACGTTCCTCGAGCCCGTCGCTTGCTCGGGGCTCATGTAGTAAGGCGTGCCGAGCAGCGTACCGGTTTGGGTTTCCGGGCTCTCACCGGTGGCGTCTAGCGACCAAGCTGCGCTCTTGGCGACGCCGAAGTCGAGCACCTTGCCCATGATTTCGTCGTCATTGGTGACCAGAAAGATGTTGTCTGGTTTCAGGTCTCGATGGGTGATTCCGGTATCATGTGCTTTGGCCATGGCCCGCCCGACGTGGGTCAACACGCGGGCCGTCAGCGCTGCGGACAAGATGCCGTCTCGCCGAAGCCGGCCGTAGAGGCTTTCGCCCTCCATCAGCTCCATGGCGATATAAGCAATCGCCCCTTCGCTACCGTACTCGAGGATCTGGACTACGTGAGGGCTGCGAAGTCGGGCCGCTGCTTTGGCCTCGCGCATGAAGCGCGCCAGCGAGTTCTTGTTCTTGGCGAGCCCCGGCTTGATCACCTTGAGCGCCACCGGCGACATCAGCTCCAGGTGGTCACAGCGCCATACCGAGCCCATCCCACCCCGACCGATCAGGCGGACCAAGCGGTATTTTTCCGCAATGATTTTGCCAGGCTCTACCCCCAGCTCGGCGTAGTCGATAGCCACCTGAAGCCCCTAGAGGGTAGCGCAGCCCAGCCGTGATGTCCCGCTGATGACAGGTCGCTTCGCTCATCGCCCAGACCCGCGGTCGTTTGGTGCCATCGGCATTCATCGCTAGGCTAGAGCGCCCATGATTCGAGGTATGCCCGCTCTCCTGCTGGCCTCGGTGCTGTCGACCGCTCCCTTTCAGTGCAGTGGCGATGCCGATCCGGCCACGGCGCTTGACGAGACCCCGGGGGAGGCGCTCTACGGGCTTGCCCAAGACTTCCGACAGGCCGGCAATCTCGGACCCTGGCGGCGGACGCTGAAATTCCTCATCGATCGCTATCCCTCGAGCCGCTTCGCGGTGATGGCCAAGCAAGATCTTGCCGCCTCTTCCGAGGCCGAGGATTAGGCTCCTGCACGGTGGCCCTCCGGCGGTCTGGCGGCGCGGATCGCCCTCCTGAGCGTGACCGTCGACCAGGCGCCCCTGTGCCTGGCTGCAGGCGCTGACCGAGTCGCTTCGAATCGGGCCGCTCTCACCGGTGTGCTGACAGGTTGATCTCGTGGTATTTGCTGCCGGATGAGCGAACAGAGCAAATCCTACGTGTTTTCCTTGGTGCCGACCGCGCTGGACTTCCCCAAGGAAGAGGCTCAGGTCCTCGCCTTCTGGAAGGAACACGACATCTTCCACAAGACGCTGCGCGCCGAAACTCGTGCCACTGGCCCCAAGCGGGGCAACTTCGTCTTCTACGAAGGCCCGCCCACGGCCAATGGCCTGCCCCACAACGGTCATGTTCTGACTCGGGCCGTCAAAGACGTCGTCCCCCGCTTCAAGACCATGTGTGGCTACGATGTGCCCCGGATTGCCGGCTGGGACACCCACGGGTTGCCGGTGGAGGTCGAAGTCGAGAAGGCCCTCGGCATACACGGCAAGTCAGATATCGAAAAATTCGGTATCAAGCCCTTCATCTCTCGGTGCATCGAGTCGGTGTTTCGCTACACCGAAGCCTGGGAGAAGAACACCGAGGCCGTCGGCTTCTGGGTCGATCTGGATAAGGCCTATGTGACCTACCACCGGAGCTACGTCGAGAGCGTCTGGTGGGCGCTCAAGCAGCTCCACGACAAGGGACTGCTCTACCGAGGCCATCGAGTTTGTTGGTGGTGGCCTCAAGGTGGCACTGCGTTGAGCGCCGCTGAGGTGGGGTGGAACTACAAGACCGTCGACGATCCCAGCTTGTTCGTCGCTCTTCCGCTCGTTGACGAGCCTGGCGTTTCACTCTGCGTCTGGACGACCACCCCTTGGACCTTGCCCTCAAACGGCTACGCCGCCGTCAAGGCGGACATCGCCTACGTGGAGGTCGACTATCAGGATGGCGAGCGATTGATCATCGCCGAAGCGCTGCGCGAGTCCGTCGAAAAGAAGTTGAAGCGAAAGCTCGAGGTGGTCGGGCGGCGCCAGGGACGTGAGCTGGTGGGTAAGCGCTACCGCCCCTGCTTCGACTGCTTTTCCAAGGATCTGTTCGACTCGGTCGCCGAGCTCAAAGAGGGCGGTAGCGAGTCGATCTACTGGCGGGTGCTGGACGAAGATTTCGTCACCCTCGATACCGGGACGGGAATCGTTCACATCGCCCCCGCCTTCGGTGAGGACGACAACCTGGCCCACAAGGGGCAGCTGCGCCGCTATCGGGATCCCGACGCCGTGCCGCTCATCTGCTCGGTCGCGCCGGACGGCACCCTCACCGAGGTGATGGGAGAGCTGGCGGGCACGTGGGTGAAAGATGCCGATCCGTTGCTGACGGCCGATCTCGAGCAGCGTGGCCTGCTGGTCCACCACGAGCTCTATCGTCACGAGTACCCGTTCTGTTGGCGGGCTGACGACGACCCCTTGATCCAGCTGGCCCGGCCGGCCTGGTACATCCGCACCACCGAGCGCATTGATCAGGCCATCGCCAACAACCAGCAAATCAACTGGTTGCCCAGCCACATCAAGGATGGCCGCTTCGGCGACTTCTTGCGCAACAACGTCGACTGGGCGCTGTCCCGAGAACGCTTCTGGGGCACGCCGCTGAACGTGTGGGTGTGCAGCGAGGACCCGAGCCACGAGCACGCTCCGGCGAGCGTGGCGGCCATCGAGCAGCTCAACCCGAAGGCCTTCGATCACTTCCACGATGCCCGTCGCCAGGACCCATCGATCAACGAGCATCTCATCGTCCACAAGCCGTGGATCGACGAGGTCACCTTCCCCTGTCCCGAGTGCGGAGCGGTCATGCATCGGGTCACCGAGGTCATCGACGCCTGGTTCGACTCGGGCTCCATGCCCTTCGCTCAGTGCGGCTTTCCCCATGTGCCCGGCTCGGTCGAGACCTTCGCCAAGGCCTGGCCGGCTGACTTCATCAGCGAGGCTATCGATCAGACTCGGGGCTGGTTCTACTCCCTCTTGATGGTCTCGACGCTGGTGTTCGACGAGGCGACCTGCCAGGCGGTGGGATTGGAGCGGAAGGACTACCCCCATCCCTACAAGGCCTGCGTGGTGCTCGGCCACGTGTGCGATCGGCGGGGCAAGAAAGAGAGCAAGAGTAAGGGTAACTACACGCCACCGGACGTGATTCTCGGAAGGGTTCGGATGGAGTTTGCGCCGGTGACGGTGGACCAGCTGCCTGGCAAGCTCCAGAAGCTCGCCACCGAGTTGGACGATGGCGTCGCCTTGGTGTCTCGCGACGACTACGAAGGTCTCGATCTGACCGGCAGCGCCGCGCCCGTCCGGCTCTATCGAGCCGATCGTGAGGACGAGGCGCAGGATTTGGCGCTCACTCCGGTCAAGGGGTTGCCTCGTCGAGTGGTGCTGCTGTCCCAGGGAGTCATGCAGGCCCTCGGCCTCTCGCCCTGCTCAGAGGGACTCGAGGTCAAGCCGAACGACGTGCCTCTCAATGAGCAGGCCGAGCGGTGCACCGTCGAGGATCCAAGTCGCCACGCACCTGGGGCCGATGCGTTTCGCTGGTTTTTCTACGCCGCCTCGCCGCCTTGGACCAACACTCGTCACTCGTTGACCAACGTGCGGCTCGCCCAGAAGGACTTTCTGATCAAGCTGCGCAATGTCTACGCCTTTTTCACCATCTATGCCGACATCGACGGCTTCTCGCCGGCGGCGGGCAATCCCGACGCTAGCGACACTACGCCAGCAGCCTTGGCCCGCAGCGCCGGCTATCGGCCGGCGGCCGATCGCACCGAGCTCGATCGCTGGATCAGCTCCGAGGTTGCTCTGGCGGTCGACGAGGTGTCCCGCAACCTGTCCAACTATGGCGTCTACGAGGCGGCCCAAAGGCTGATCGAGCTGGTGGAGGGCCTATCCAATTGGTACGTCCGGCGCAGTCGCAGCCGCTTCTGGGCCTCGGCCGAGGACGGGGCGCTGAAGCAGGACAAGCTCGACGCGAGCTTCACGCTCTACGAGGCCTTGGTGACCATCGTCAAGGCCATCGCACCGTTCGTGCCCTTCTTCGCCGAGCAGCTCTACCAGAATCTGGTACGGGGCCCCTGGCCAGACAGCCAGCCGCAGAGCGTCCATTTGTGCCGCTATCCCCAGGCTGACTCAGCAGCCATCGACAAGCCGCTCGCTGACGAGATGGCAGCGGTGCGCGAGTTGGTGAGCCTCGGGCTACAGGTCCGCACGGCGGGCAAGCTGCGCGTACGTCAGCCCTTGTCATGTGCGGACATCGTGGTGTCCGTTGCAGAGTTGGCACCGCGGCTCGAGGGGCACGGTGCCCTGGTTGCCGAGGAGCTCAACGTGCACGAGGTGCGGTGGCTGCTGCCTGGTCAAGAAGGTGCGGCGGTCGCCTATCAGCTCAAGCCCAACTTCCGAGTGCTCGGTCCCCGGCTGGGAAAGAAGGTCCAGCTAGTCAAGAAGGCGCTGGGGACGGCCGATGCCGGTGCGCTGCGTGCCGAGCTGGCCCAACAGGGCCGCTGCGGCATCGAGATCGACGGTGGCGAGCACATCGAGCTCACCGATGAGGAGGTTCAGGTGACCGTGGTGGCGTCCGAGGGCTTTGCGGCGGCAGGCGGCCGCGCTGGCGTGGTGGTGCTCCACACCGGGCTCACCGACGAGCTGCTCGACGAGGGGCTGGCCCGTGAGGTGCTGGCTAGACTTCAGGGGCAGCGCAAGAAGCTCGATCTGGGCTACACCGAACACATCGCGGTCACCTTGCGCGGTTCGGAGCGATTGGCGCGGGTGGTCACGGCCGAGGGGGAGCAGATCATGCGTGAGGCCCTCTGCGACGAGCTCCAGTTCCAGTTGGCCGACGGCGAGAGTGAGCTTCCTGATGAGGAAGGCTGGTTGCTCGACGAGGTGCAGGGCGAGCAGGTCGCGTTGCGAGTGCTGCCCCAAGGTTCGGCGAGCTGATGGACGCCCTGGCCCAAGAGGCCTGCGAGCTGGTGGTCAGCACCAGTCCTGAGGCGCCCTTCATCATCACCTGTGAGCATGCCTCGCAAGGCTTGCCGGCAGGCTGGCGCTGGCCCGAGGCTGACCAGTGGCTGGTCGACACCCATTGGGCCTACGATCTCGGTGCGGCCGAGCTGGCTCGCGAGCTCTGCGCGGCGACCGGGTCGGCGGCGGTGCTGGCGCGGTTCTCCCGTTTGTTGATTGACGCCAACCGTCCGGCCGATGATCCGACGGTGTGTCGTGACCGTGCCGACGGACGCCCGGTGGTGCTCAACCAGGCCATCACGCCGGCGGACCGGACGAGTCGCCAAGCCTATTGGGCCAGCTATCACGAGGTGGTCGAGCAGACCGTGGCCGCCAGCTCTGCATCGGTGGTCCTGGCTCTGCACAGCTTCACCCGCCAATACGAAGGGCAGCGTCGTGACGACATCGAGCTGGGCGTACTGTTCGACGACCAGCAAGAGCTTGGCGAGCGGCTCGCCCGGGCCCTGGGCCCGCTCAGCTCCAAGGTGCATCTCAATCGGCCGTACTCGGGAAAGCACGGGATGATCTACTCAGCCGACCATCATGCCCGGGCCGCGGGCAAGCGGGCTGTCGAGATCGAAGTGCGGCAGGACTTGGCCGTTGATGGCGCCTTCCGCCAAAGGCTGGTGGGCGCCCTCTCGCAATCAGCCTGGTGGGAGTGAGCTCCCGCGATCCGGGCGCCTCTTCTGTTATGCTTCGCTAGCAAGGAGAAGGCTCGGCGCGTTCCGCGTTCGAGCGTCGAGTGGATCCGCGCCGGTGCGAGAACGTTGTGGTGGCACGCCAATGGGACAGGCAGCTTACTGGGCCCACGTGGAAGGGCGACTCGTCGACTGGCTCGTCAAGGCGTTGCGCCGCAAGCCTGCCGCTGAGTCGCAGGGGGCCGCCGCGTTGCGGGTCGCCGCGCCCTATTGCGCCAAGTTGCGCAAGCAGCTCGTCGTGGCGGCCCAGACTCTGATCCGCCGCCGCTCTTATGGCCGCCCGCTCTACGGCGCAGTCATCCGTAGCCTGGCCGATCAGGGGGATCGGCAACTGCCCGGCTTGCTCGCCAGCGCCCTGGCCGACCCCGACGGTGGCGGATTGTCGACCCTGGCGGCAGCGGCGCGCTGCCGTTCACCCAAGCTCGGCGCTCCCCTGATGCGGCTGGTGGGGAGCCGGCGCGTGGATCTCGCCTTTGGTGCCGAGCTCGTCTGCCGGCTGCGCGCCGACGGGCGGCCTGACCACCTGCTCGACGCTGCGGCCCGCTTGAAGGAGAGCTCGCGTATCTTGTTGTGTACTCAGCTGCTCGCACCGATGGTGACGGCTGACTCCAAACCGGTGGCGCTGCCGCGCGCGGTCGCGCCGGCCATGGGCGTGTTGCGCAACTCGGAGCGACACCTGGGGCGCTGGTTGGTCTTTGCCAAGGTGGGGATGAGGGGCGGCGATCCTGGGCCCCTCGAGGAGGCTGATGAGCGGGCCTGTCACGGGACTAGGAACTCGCGGGCGGCCTGGACGCTGCTCGCTTGGGCGCTAGCCTCGCAGCGCGAGGTCCCGTCGGTGAAGGCGACGACCGACGTTGTGGCGCGACTGAGCGATCGGCCCACGGCGGAGCGGGACCTGAGTTTCTTGTTCTTGCTTGCACGAGTTGGTGCCATTGGGGCTCGCCCCATGCTCGAGGTGCTCGCCAAGCCGCCGCTTCGTGAGGCGGTCCACATCCGTGGCGCCAGTGTCTTGGCTCGCTGTTACGATGACGGCACGGCGCTGAGCTCTTTGCGAGCAGTGGCCGACGGTCGCACGGGTCACCGGTTGCGTGGGGTGGCGGTCGCTGCGCTGTGGGACGCAGGGCAACAGACCGAAGCGTGCCAGCGGGCCGAGGTGCTCCAGGACGCGCGGAGCCTCTCCTGCAGTGTCTGGGGCGGCTTGGTTTTGGGTCAGGGTCGGGCCCGGACCCAGGTGATGAGTGAGTCGAGCTTCCGGCTCTTGGAACCAGGATGGGTCGAGTAGTCCAGCTGCTCGCCCTGGTCTCTTGCCTCGGGTCGAGCTCGGCCGCCCAGGCCGGACCGATTGATCTATGGGCCATTGATGGCCGCAACCACAGCGTGACCATCGGAGCTGCTCAGGCTAGCTTGCAGCGAAGCGTGCCCGCTCGGCAGCCGGCCGACCCGAGCGTTCCACACGGCGATCCCGACGCGTTGCGCTACGTGATCGGAGGCGCCACCACCGACCTGCCCTCGCTGCTCGACATCGCCTCGCTGTCCGCTGACGGGCAACCGCTTGCTCGGCTCAGCGGCGTGCCCCTCCAGCCGCTGCCCTGTCCTGATGGCGCCCCCTCGGGCCAGACTTGTGTCGTCACCGCACCGATTCGCGCCGTGGCAGACGAGATCGATGCCCGCCACCCGCTGGTCCGGGGGCGGTCACTGCTGGCCGAGCTCGGTGGAGCCTTGGTGTTGCGCCGCCATGGAGCGGGCGAGCTGGCGACGGTCCGTGTGACTGGCCCGCGCCAGACCGAGATCGGTCCCATCGAGCGCTATCGAGCGAAGCTGCGGATCATCATGGTGCGTCTCGCCCCAGGCGGGGCGCTCCCGGTGGGCGGGGATCGCGCCAAGGCTAGTGCCGTGGCGCGCGCAGCCCTGGGGCGGGTCAACGCCCTCTGGGGTAGCTGTGGGATCAGCTTCGGTCCTCCCGCCGAGCTGGTCATCGAGCTGTCCGATCCGCCGCCGCCCCACCTCTTGGCGGTGGGTTGTGGTCATGGCCTGCCGGCCAGCGGTGGCGCCATCAGGCTGCGCGCTCAGGGCAAACCGGTGACCACGATCATCGATCCGGGCATGGTGCCTGCCGAAGCTGCTCGGCGAGTCGCGACGTCGCTGGAGCAGGCGGGCTTCGTGGTGCAGATCTCGGACAACCCGCGGATGACCGCCGGCGCCTTCGGATCGACCGATCTCTCGGTCCGCCGGCCTGGTGGGTCGCTCGCCACCCTCGAGCCGCTGGGAACCCAGCCGATCAGCACCGATTCGAGGCTGACGGCCTGCATCGGACAGGTCAGCCTGGAGGATGGCCTGCAGCACTTCGGTGACGTCGATGCAATGGTCGGCACCCTGGAAGAGCGCACCCTCATCAAGGCCCTCGATGACGGCGACCCGACCACTATCGAGGTGGTCATGGTGCCTGGCTTCGCCCGGGGCGGACGGATCGGCGAATCGTTCATCGGTGCTGATGGGGGCACGATCCGGAATGTCGTCATCGTTGACCGGGCTGGCATTCGTTCCAACCGCGCGTCCTTCACCCTGGCCCACGAGATTGGTCACGTGCTCCTCGACGACCCGGGTCACCCCGATGACTTCGGCATCGACACCCCTGCCCAGTTGATGGATGCCGATGCCGCCGACCCGACGGCCTTCGGTCCCCGGCGTCTCACCATTGACGAGTGTGTGCGCACCCAGCGCCAGAGCGGCCCCCAGGCGCGGGTGCCGTTGCTCACGCCATGGCCGCTGTTGCCGTTGCCGACGCCATGACCGACGATGCTTCGTCGCGACCTGGAGGTGGGATGGGTGGCAAGCTCGCCTCGCCGCAGGTGGCCCATATTCCCACCGGGAGAGGGTGCAACAACTCGTGCACGTTCTGCATGGAGCGCGGCGCAGGTTATCCGTTCGACTATACGCTCGACGACTATGGCGACATCCTGAAACGAATGCGGAGAGAGCTCGACGTGGTGGTCTTCACTGGCGGCGAGCCGACCCTGAACCCATTGCTGCCCCGTTTGGTCGCGGCGGCTCGGACGCTCGACTATCAGACGATAGGCCTGGTGACCAATGGCCGAGCGCTGCAGCAAGCGACGCTATGCGACGACCTCTTGGAGGCAGGGCTCAATGCCGTGACCGTTTCGGTGCACGGTCCGAGCGCCGCTGTGCACGACGGCATCACGCGACGCAAGGGAGCCTTTGCTCAGGCGGTTCGAGGGCTCGCCAACCTCGCCTCCCGGCGAGCAGAGCGCGACTTCTCGTTCAAGCTCAACTGCACTTTGGTGAAAGCGAATCTGCACCTGATGGCCGAGATGCGCGCCTTCGCGGACAGCTTTGGGATCGACCACCTCAACTTCAACGTCCCCGAGCCGCGTGGCTCTGCCGATGAGCTGTTCGACTCCGTCGTGCCCCGCTACGCCGAGGTGATGGATCAGGCCGACCGGAGCGAGCTGGACTTTCATGCGCCCCAGCAATCGCTCTCCCGGGTGCCTCCCTGTGCCGGCGGGGTGCAGTGGGTGCAAGAGACGTGGCATCTGGCTCATCGCAAGCAGGTGGACATCTATCAGGCTGCTGCGGGAAAGACCAAGGGGCCACCTTGCGCGGGCTGCGCCATGGCCGCCGAATGCGACGGCATTTGGGAGCGCTATGTGCAGGGCTATGGTTGGGATGACCTGATTGCATGGGTCGACCCCGCCGAGCGAGTGGGCCAGGGGGTACGAGTCACTACGGGGGCTGCCTGTAACAACCATTGCGTTCATTGCGTCGATGGGCCCGCGGCGCCTGCGCCCCGGACCGCAGCCCATCCTGGTCGACAGCTGCGCGAGGGGATCATTCGCGGTTATCGCAGTGTCGAGCTCGGCGGTGGCGAGGTGCTGCTCAGCGATCAGTGGCCCGCCCTAGTGCAACAGGCCCGCAACTTGGGCTACCAGCGCGTTGCCATCGAGACCAATGGGAGGGCCCTCAACCTCCAGGCGACGGTAGCGCAGCTCGAGACGCTGGGTCTGGCCGGCGTGGTGGTGTGGCTCAATGCCGGCGACGAGGCTACCCACGACGCTATGGCCCGAGTCACTGGGGCGTATCGCCAGTGTGCGCGGGGCATGGTGCAGCTCGCCAAACGGGGGATCCCGTTTACCGTTCGGCTACGGCGCCACGAGCGCAACGTCTCATCCATCGAGCGGGCCCGACAGCTCGCGCTGCAGGCCGGCGCGCGGCGTTTCGAGGTGGTTGATTAGGGGCGAGTTGCCGGGCCGAGCATGGTGGGTCTCGTCAGGATAGGTGTCCCATGCTTGTTCAGTGACTCTCGACTCTCGAGTCTCGGGGCTCGGATCTCGGATCTCGGATCTCGATTCTCGATTACCGCGACCCCTTCCCCCACGCGCTCGAACCCCCGAACGGCCCCGCTTCCCTTACGCTTCCGGGCTCTCGATTCTCGGGGCTCGATGCTCGGCTCTCGGTGCTCTCGATTCTCGTTTCACTCGAATCTCGGGACACTCGTTTCACTCGAATCTCGGGACACTCGTTTCACTCGAATCTCGGGACAGACGCAGGTCGTGCTCGCTGGAGCTTCGGGGCCTCCATCGGTCGCCGGGTTTGCTGCGAGGGCGACTGAACGCTGGGGGCGAGGTCGCCTTCTCGCAAACCCGGCGACCGATGGAGGCCAGATGAAGCACGCATTCGATTACGAAAAGCTCGATTGTT
>JAUVCD010000200.1 GCA_030590865.1 Myxococcales bacterium
GGTGAGCCCTTTCTCGCTCAGCTCATGGCACAGGCACTGTTCGTAGACTGACTCCAGCAGCCCCGGGCCAAGCGCCGTGTGGACGGTGAATGCCGCCGAGAGAATCTGATCCGTCAATCCCCCGTGGACCAGCTTGGCCTCTCCTTCCCCCTGAGTTCCCCCCGCCAAGTGGCGAGGCGCCCTCCGTGGTTTCCCCATAAATCTCCAAATCCGTGTCCCCCGTGCCCTCCGTGCTGAGTTTCAGCAAATCAACACCACCTGCCCGAAAACCCGCGCTCGCCAGCCCGAGACGCCCCCACCGAGATGTGAACGATCATGAGCCTGGCGGGGCGAAGGGCGCGCGAGCCCTTCGCGAGCACCTCCTCTTGGCCAACTAGTGTCTTTTCTCGGGGATTTTTGGAAAAACCCCGCCCCATCGCCTTCGCGGAAAAAATAGGCGTTTCGGGCCAAGAACTAGCTAGCTGGCTTGGAAAGCTCGACGTAGAGGTGCACGGCGCTCTTCACGGCCTTGACGAAGTCGCTGAGCAGCAGTGACTCATTTTCCGAGTGAGCGTTGCAGATCGGGTCCTCCACACCGATGAGCAGCGCCGGGACGCCACCGAGAGCCTCACTGAAGGGCTCGACGAAGGGGATCGAGCCGCCACAACAGATGTAGACACAGGTCGCCCCAAACCCTTGCTCCAGCGCACGGGCCGTCGCCTCGAAGGCTGCCCCCTCAGGGGAGGTCATCCACCAGCCGGCGGTCACGTAGGTCTTGGTCTCGACCCGCACGTTCCACGGCGGGTCCTGTTCGAGGTAGTCGCGCAACAGCTGTGCCGTCTTCTCGGCATCCATGTCCGGCACCGTGCGAATGCCGATGCGAGCCCGCGACGATGCGAGGATCTGGTTCGAGGCCCCTTCGAGCGGTGCCGCTTCGAGGGCGGAGATGGTCAGCGCCGGGCGATACCACATGAGCTCGAAGGGGGAGAAGTCGCTCTCCCCCGCCAAGCCCACGCCGTCGAGCAGGCCGACATCGGATCGAAACTGCGCTTCGTCGAAGGGCAGCGCCTTGACCCGCTGCCGTTCTAACTCCGACAAGGGTCGCACCTGATCTTGGATGCCTGGAACCGCAATTTTGCCGTCGGCGTCGGTGAGCTTCGCGAGCACCTTGGACATGGCGAGTGCCGCATCCGGGACCGGTCCACCCCACATGCCCGAATGGAGGGGGTGATCGATGGCGCTGACCTCGACATCCACCACCACCAGCCCCCGCAGCGCATAGGTGATCGTCGGCACGCCGGCCGCCAGATTCGCCGTATCGGTGATGACGATGAGGTCGGCATCGAGTTGGCTGCGATAGGTCTCGAGAAAGGTCACCAGATTCTCTGAGCCTGCCTCCTCCTCGCCGTCGATCACCACCCGCACGTTGATCGGCAAACCGCCGTTTTCGAGATAGGACTCGATGGCAGCAAGCTGCACGGCGATCCCCGCCTTATCGTCCACGGTGCCTCGACCATAGAGCCGGCCATCGCGCTCTTCGGGCTCGAAGGGCGGCGACTTCCAGAATTCGGGACGGCCCGGCGGCTGCACGTCATGGTGGGCGTAGAGAATGACCGTGGGGGCGCCCGGTGCATGTAGCCAGTCGCCATAGATGTAGGGGTGAACGCCCTCGAGCTCCAAGACCGCCACGTGCTCCAGCCCGACCCGCGTCATCCAAGCGGCTACCGCCTCAGCGCTGCGCCGGAGCTCGGGATCAGGCGCAGGATTGGCCGACACGCTCGGGATGCGAGCCAGCGTCTTGAGAGACTCGATGGTGTCTGGCAGGTGCTGCTCGGCGTAGGCGAGGGCAACGTCGAGATCTGCGGCCATCTTCAACTCCTCAGTCCCCCCAAAAAGCGGACAGCCCCCCATGTTACTGGCCGGCAAATTACACTGGCCCTTGGCCGTAGTCACCTACATTCCCATCCACTGTGTGACATCGCTCTGTTGCCGAGGGATGGCGCCCGAGGGATGGCGTCCTGAGACGCTGACCTGCTCTGGCCGAGCCGCGAGTATTGCGTCGCTGTCCCAACTGCTCGATGACCACCCACCATGAGCAACGATCAGGGCACCCCACCGAGCAAGTCCGCAGCGACCACTCCGGACAGTGTCACTCCGGCCAGTCCGCCGAAAGGGGGGCCGTCCCGAGAAGCCATGGACCGGGTAGCCGTCGCAGCCCTGGAGCAGGTGAAGGACGGGATGCGTCTCGGCCTGGGCACCGGACGAGCCGCCGAGGCCTTCATTCGGCGCCTCGGTGAAAGCGTGGCCGGAGGCTTGCGCGTCCGCTGCGTCACCACCTCGATCCGCTCAGAGAAGCTCGCCAAGTCGTTGAACATCGATCAGGCTACTCTCGACGAGCTACCAGAGCTCGACGTCGCCTTCGACGGCGCCGATGAGGTAACCCCGGAGCTCGATCTCACCAAGGGCCTCGGTGGCGCGCTCGTTCGTGAGCGAGTCGTCGCCCATGCGGCCAAGCGGTTCGTGGTCCTGGTCACGCCAGACAAGCGGGTCGCCCAACTGGGCGAGCGCACCCCCATCCCCATCGAGGTGCTGCCCTTCGCCAAAGCCGTGGTGAGCCGCGCGATCGCAGAGCTCGGCGGCCAGCCGACGCTACGCACCGACGAGGCAGGCGAGCCTTTCCTCAGCGACAATGGCAACATGATCCTCGACACGGGCTTCGAGCCCATCACCGAACCCCGGCTACTCGAGGCAGCGCTTCGAGCCGTCCCTGGCGTGGTGGACACTGGCCTGTTCCTCGGCATGGCTGACCTGGTACTCGTAGGTGGGGAGCAGGACGTCGTGCGGCTGACAGTCTGAGAGAGCCGAGATGGACAGCCGAGGGTGGTAAGCCGCAGACCCATGCCATCAACCGGCCCCAGCTAACCTGAATCATTACAGCGACATACATTGGTTCACAATGTGGCACAGTGTATGCTTTAGAGCTGACCATGAAGGGTGTAGCGGCAACATTGGGCATGGCGTGTCTGCTGAGCGCATCGATGCAGGCCTGTGTCATCGATGGGGAGGGGTCCGACGATCCGGTGATCGAGCAGGACTCCAGTGGCAAGGCTGACACGCTGTTTGAGAACGGCCCCCTCTATCTGACCGGGGGCTTCGACGGCTCGAAGAGGTTCGGGATGTGGGTCGATACCATGGACTTCGCCCGCCGCATCGAGCGCGACTATGGCAAGCCGCTGAGCTTCACCTACTTCATCAACACCTGCTACTTCGACACCCAGGTGACCGGATCGTGGATCGGCAAGGCGCTGAGCGAGCCCGAGGTCATCGTGCGTTGGGCGCTGACCCAACAAGTGCTCAACGAAGGGCACGAGATCGCCAATCACGCGGTGCGGCACCAGGACGGGACGAACTGGTCCTACGACCAGTGGCTCGCTGAAATCGACGAGTTCCACCAGCTGGTCGAGAAGAACCTCTTCCGCCCGGTCTACGAGCCAGGCGTTGGCGCCGTGTTCCCCCAGTGGCGTCCCATGCCCGACGCCGGCCCCCGGGAAACCGGCTCCGCCTGCGAGAGTGACGGCGACTGTGACAGTGGCATCTGCCTGCCGGTTGCCGAGGATGCGAGCTTCTGCAGCACCGGTTGCAACAAATACAACCCCTGCGCCAATGGCACCGTCTGCGGTGCACCGGACTGGAACACCAGCAAGGACCGCTGCGTCCCCGTACCCGCCTTCCCGGTCGAGTACCAAGGTCAGGAGCTGTTCGATGAAACGGGCAAACCGAACTTGGACCATCCGGCGCTCAAGCCCATCAAGCTGACCGGCTTCCGGGCCCCCCAACTCGGTCACAACCAGGCCCTGTTCCAGGTGCTCGAGCAATTCCACTACCGCTACGACACCAGCAAGATCCTCGGGGTGGGCCCGCCCAAGCGCGTCGTTCAGAACGGCCAGATGTTCGACGACATGTATGAGTTCGCGCTCATGAAGAACCCCGGCTCGCTAACCGTGCCGATGGACTACAACTACAAGGTCAATGACGGCAGCTACGAGCGGATGCTGCAAGACTACCAGCGCAGCATCGTCGACGCTTACAACGCCCGGAAGCGCACCCCTTGGAACATCGGCCACCACTTCGCATTGTGGCAAGACGGCGGTTACTGGCGGGCCATGCAGGGCGCCTTCGAGTTCGCAGCCCAGGGCTGTCCGGACGGCAATGGCGCCCTCCAGTGTGAGCATGTGGAGTTCCCCAACTTCAACGACCTGGCGCTGACCCTCGACAGCAAAGCCGATGGGCTGCAGGACCCGTTCCGCGACGAGACCGCCGAAGGGGAGCCGCAGAGTCCGTCCGAGTGGGACGACCACGACGAAGAGATCTGACCCACGGCCCTCAGACCGGTCGGGTGCAGCACCAGCCTCTACCTCGTAGCGTGGACCCTAGCGCGCTGATGTCCCGCAACGACGGCGCCACCAAACCGCAGCGCCAACCAAGACCAGCCACGAGAGGCTGGCGCTGGTGCGCTTCGGGCCAGTGACGCGGCAACCACAACCATCGTCGTCGTCCCCACCACCGGCGGCAGCGACAATGGCGAACAAGCCAGACACACCGAAGGGATCGTCGTCGGCGCTGTCGCTGAGTCGCACCCGGCAATCGCCAGCCACCGGACCGGCCACGGTCCACAGATAAGACCGGTCCGCGGCGGGAATCGTGGCGGCCACTGGCTCCCAGCTGCCGCCGCCGTCGCGGGACAGCTCGATGTCGACGTCGAGCACCCCGCCAGAGGACCAGGTGATCTCGAAGGTCTGACCGATCGGGAGGGTCTCGCCGCCCGCGGGCGTCGTCACCAGGATGGCATCGCCGATCTCGAAGTCCGCATCCGACAGATCCACTGGATCGTCGTCCGCCGCTTCGGTGATTCGGATCCGACAGCTCGGATCGTGGACCGCCGGCAAGGTGACCAGCTCGGCGCCGTCGTTGGCCGTGATGCTGGCCAGATCTTGCCACTCGGGACTGCCCGAATAGGTAGTCGCCAACTCGATGCGTAGCGGCCCGACGAAGGCCGCCGACTCCCAGGTGATCGTCGCCTCACCGCCAGTCGGCAGAATCTCCCCGCCATTGGGGAAGGTGACGAGCAACCAGGGGCCGCCGACACCTTCGATGGCACCGATGTCGTAAGCTGCGCCCTGAGGAGGCGCCAAGGTGAGCCCCACCCGGTCGAACAGATCGGCCATCTCTGACGGCAGCTCGTCGGCCGCATCGATCACCGCGCTGCCGTCCACCGGATGGACGTCAAAGGTCGCAGCATTGGCGATGATGGCATCGTCGGCGTCGGTGATGTCGATGGATCCTTGCTCGTAAGACGTGTTGGCCGTGCACTCAGAGACCGACGTGTATTTGTTCCCGTTGTTGTTGGCGTCCACGTAGAGCATGTCGTGGAGCACGTCGTGGAAGGCGTTGTGGTGCGACTCGAGCAAGTCGTCGGTGCGCGAGTAGAGCACGCCCGATTCGAGCTGCCCCCAGTAGTGGTCCTCTGGAAAGCCCCAGGTGGTGAAGTTCATGAACAGGTTGTTCAGCACCAAGGCCTGGCCCTGTTCGGGGGTGGTCATGGACTGACGACTACACGAGGCGCCATGGCGGGCATTGAGCACCGTATTGTTGATCATCCAGTTGCGGTTCGACGGCGTGTTGGGCCACAGCGCCGTAGCGCCAACGGTGTGGATGATGTTCCGGAAGAAGGTCGCTCCTTTGTAGTAGTCGCAGTAGAAGCCCGAGCCGCTGAGCCCAGTGGTCTGCCACCATTCGTTGACCTCCGACGCGTAGGCCCAGCCCATCGAATCGTGGATCAGGTTCTCGGTGGCCAGGATGGAGCGCGGCGCATTCGGATCGAAGTGATCGATGTTGTTCCAGAACTTGACGCAACCATTGTCAGCGGCGTTCAGGCCACAGTGGTGGATGTGGTTCCCTTTGATCAGAACGTTCTCGCACCCGTAGCTGATGGACACCGAGTTGTGAGGGGTGCGCTCCACCTCGTTGTCGAGGAAGCGCAGATCGCCAATCCGGGCGAAGCTCGCACCGCTCATTCCATCGGTGGGGGCGGGGTTGCGAAAGCCGAGATCTTCGAGGTGGCACCGCTGCACGGTGACATTGCGAGGCCCAATCGTGTCGTTGGGCCAGGACTGGACGTTGATGCCCTGCCCGTCGGTATGAGCGATGTGGCAGTCCTCGATCAGCAGCCCATCGAGGGTCACGATGCCGTCGGCGGTGGAGGCCACGGCATGGATGCCACGACCGGCGTGCTCAATGGTGCAGTTGGCAATGGTCACGTCAGACAGCGTCGTGTCGCTGCTGGTGTGGACGAATAGAGCGCTGGCGCGGGTGTTCCAGAAGTCGTGCTCGTAGTTGAAGCCCCGCAGCACCATCCCGTCGATGAGAAAGTCCCCATACTCGATTGATACGCCCTGTTGGCGCCGAGCGATCTCGAGGTCCAGGCTCTGGGGATCGACGCCCCCTGGCGGCCACAGGTAGAGCCGGCTGGTGGTTGCCTCGAAAAACCACTCGCCCTCCTGGTCGAGCAGAGCCGCCGCATTTTCGACGTAGAACTTGGTGTCCGCGCCGAGGCCGTCCTCGCCGTTGGAGATGTGGCACTCACGACTGGCCTCGACGGTGCCTTCACCCACCCAGTGGTTGATGATCTCTGCCGCATAGGTGTCGTGACCGCTATGGGCATCTTTCATCCAGAGCCGCCCGCCGGTGAGATCGCCCCACTGATTGGCCAGAAACGGCGCGCTGAGATAGTGGGCCGACAGCTCGCCCGCGGGAGTCTCGTCGGCCCAGTAGCGTAATGGGGCGATCCCGGCGGTCTCCCAGTGCTCGTGCCACTTCCATTCGGTGGTCACCTCCCAGTCAGGCTCTCGCGCCGGGGTCAGCCGGGTCACGGTGCCGTCCCCAGCGGCCTGTGTCACGATCTGAGGCGGCACCTCCCAGGCGGCCAGATCGGCCCACCACACCTGCCCTGCCGCAGCAGTCGGCAACCCTGACGGATCGGCCTGAGTCCACGTCAAGCTGGCGCTCGGCTCCGAGCCGGTGAGCACCACGCTGCCCTGGTCGACCGGAGCCACGACGAGGTGAAGTCCCGCCCGTTGGGTCTCGAAGAACTCGCGGTACACCCCTGGCAACACATGGACCACGAGTACCGCATCGGTGGTGTCTTCCGAGCAGCCACGCTCGAGGGTGGCGAAGGGGGACTGCTCCGTTCCAGGGTCGCTGTCGCTGCCCGTCGCGGCGCTGACCCAGACCTCGAGAGCCGAAGCCGGAGCGGACAGGCACACCAGAGCGAGCGGTAGCGCAAGGTGCAGGTGACGTCGGCGCATGGGTCCTCCCTACCCTGCCACCAGCGTCGTCCCCAGAGGGCAGCAGGTCGACACCAAGATATCACGCATGACCGCACAGCAGCGCCGGTCGTGGGCTATCGCTGTGACCCTTTGCCAGGCCGACATCGTCGGCCCGGCGTTGTTGGCCAATTTGCGTTAGGCTGGCCAGCGGGATGACCATCGCGCAGCGCAAGACCGATCACATTGACCTATGCACCACGGCAGCGGTCGGCTTTGCCGACAAGACGACCCTGCTCGAGCAGGTCGAGCTGTTGCACGACGCCTTACCCGAGCTAGCTGCGGACCGAATCGACACCAAGGTCGAGCTGCTCGGCAAGACGCTGGCCGCACCCATCGTCATCGCCGCAATGACTGGCGGTACCGACCGCGGCGGGGCGATCAATCGCGAGCTGGCCGGCGTGGCCGAAGAACGGGGCTACGGCTTTGGGCTCGGAAACCAGCGACCGTTGCTCAACCATCCAGAGGATGGGAGCTACCAGGTCCGGGAGGTGGCGCCGAGCTGCCTAGTGTTGGGCAATCTGGCCGGCGTGCAGGCGCGGGACCTCTCCACAGCCCAGGTCGGTGAGCTGGTTCGAGCCGTTGACGCCGATGGAATATGCATTCACCTGAGCCCGGCCATGGAGCTCGTTCAGCCAGGGGGCGATCGGGATTTCACCGGCGTGCTGGCCACCTTCGAGCGTCTCGCGCACGAACTGGACGTTCCGGTCCTCGCAAAGGAAACGGGGTGCGGCATCAGCCCCACGGTGGCCCAGCGCCTTGCCGCCGTAGGCGTCCGCCACCTGGACGTCTCAGGCGCCGGCGGAACCAGCTGGGTGGCTGTGGAGACGCTCCGCACCAGCGGCTGTGCGGCCGCGGTGGGTGAGATGCTACATGACTGGGGGGTTCCGACGGCAGCCTCGGTCGCCTTCGCAAAAGCGGCCCAGCCGGCCTTCGAGACCATCATCGCCACCGGCGGCATCTCGACAGGCCTCGATATCGCCCGAGCCATCGCCCTCGGAGCTCATGCAGCGGGGCTGGCACGACCGGTGCTCATGGCCCAGCAGGCCGGTGGACGCCAGGCCGTGACCGCCCTCTTCGACCGCATCGAGCACGAGCTCCGGAGCGTGATGCTGCTCGTCGGAGCCAGCACGGTCGCCGAGCTGCGCCGCAGCCCTTTCATCGTCGGCGAGTCGCTCGCTCGCTGGCTAGCCCTGCGCTGAACGCCAGGGCTATCGGGGCTGGCCCTCTTCAGGGTGCTTGAGCAGCACTTTGTTGCGACCTGCATTCTTGGCGGCGTAGAGGGCATTGTCCGCCGCCTCCACCAGATCGACCGCATGGGCGATCTCAGCGGCGACCGCTGCCACCCCGGCGCTGATGGTGACCGGTAGTCGCTGTTGCCCAAACAGGAACTCGTGCTCCTCGACAGCCTTGCGCACCCGCTCGGCCAGCACGCCAGCTGCATCCAGCGGGATGCCACGAAGGATGATCACGAACTCTTCACCGCCGTAGCGCGCGAAGACATCCTCGGTCCGCAGCATGCTTTGAACCAGCGTCGACAGCTCAATGAGCACGTGGTCACCAGCCACGTGGCCGTAGTTGTCGTTGACGTTCTTGAACAGATCGAGATCGAAGATGATCAGGCTGAGCTGGGTCCCGTGCCGCTTGGCGTAGGACAGCTCGGTGCTGAGCGTGTCGATGAAGTACTTCTTGTTGTAGGCCTTGGTCAGCGGGTCACGAAGCGCCGCGTTGTACATCTTCTTCTGGAAGCTCTCGTCCAGCCGGTCGTGGAACGTGAACTTCAGAATGGCCGTCTCGCCCAGTCGAATCTTGTCGCCATCGCCCAGGTTCTCGCCGCTGATCCGCTGCTCGTTCACCAGCGTGCCGTTGCTACTGTTCAGGTCCTCGATGGTCACCGAAGTCCCTTGCAGCGTGACCTTGACGTGGAGGCGCGAGATGCTGTCGTCCTCCAGGCGGATGTCGGCCCGGTGGGAGCGGCCGATCACCGTTTCGCCTTGGTCGAGCTTGAACATCTTCCCGACGTCGGCGCCGGCCAGAACGATCAGATAGGCCCGATCGCGCTCAGAACGGCGCGTCAGCTCGGCTCGGAGCTTCTCGATGTTCGAAACCCGGGTGGCCTCGAGATCGTCGGTCCACTTGTCGTTCATGGGGGTGCGGCTCCCCGCACCTCTGACCTAAGCGGCCTTTCCGAGGCGGACAAGGAACTGCTCCACTTCAATACCATCATCACTGGACTCGACGAAAGAGGCATGCGCGTGCTCAGCCTGACTCGGCCCCGATAACCCGGCCGCCTCACCCACCGAACCCAGGTTGATGACTTGCGTCGAGGCGGGCACTCCAGGAGCCGAAAAGCGCGGCACCAGGCGCGTGAAGGGCAGATGTGAGCCGCCACACAACACCACATCTGCAGGGTCATCACCGAGCATTTTGGCAATGATTGCGTCGCTCATGTCGTGAGTCAACGGCTCGAGCGGGTCGGACGGTGAGCCGTGGACCAACAACAGCTGACGCCCGCCCGCCAGGGGGTGTCGGGCCAGCTGGGGCAGCTTGGCCAGCCGTGTCAGCAGCTGCGGGCCCAGCTCGTCGCGGACCTCGATCAAGCGCTTCAGACGGGCGCGTTGGTAATCATCACGGGGCTTTAGACCGGTCGGATCGAGGGCGGCCAGGGCTCGATCTCCAACGCCCTGGACGCACAAGGCGTCCAGCTGACCGAGCCTGCGCCAGGTCGACAACGGCTCGGGGCCAGGAAAGCAAATGTCGCCGGCCACGAGGATTCTGTCATACCCCCGCCGCTCCGCCGTCGCGAGGACGGCGCTCAGCGGACCCAGGTGTCCGTGGATGTCGGACAGGCACAGAAACCTCACACTGTTATTCTAGCAGCGCACGGCGCGCTAAGCTTGGGCGACCGTGGCGAACCCATCGAAACTGCTGGACTTGGCGCGACGCATCGAGCCTCGGCGAGCCAAGCAGCAGGCCGAGCGACTACAGGCCGCTGGGCCGGCCGATTCGTACCGTTTCGCCGCGGCAGTGCTCCTGGCCACAGCCTACCCGGCCCTGGCCGCAGCCCTGGAGGCCAATCCTGGGCTCGCGCCACCGTCCAGCGCGCCACGGCTCGATGAGCTGACCGCCTGGGCCCAGCAGCAACGTGACGGCTCCGATCCGGAGCAGATCAGACGGGCCTTGCGCCACATGGCCCTGAGCGAGCGACTGCGGATCGGGTTGCGCGAGCTGCTGCCGGCCTCGCTAGGCGGCGCAGACCTCGAAGAGACGGCACGAGAGGTGAGCGACCTGGCTGATGTGACGATCGAGGTTGCGCTGGCCGAAGCGATCCATCACGTCTGGGGCCGGATGGGGGTGCCCACTAGCCCCGCGGGCACCCCAAGCAGGCTGACGGTGCTCGGCATGGGAAAGCTCGGCGGCCGGGAGCTGAATCCCGGCTCGGACGTCGATCTGGTTTGCTTCTACGACAGCGACCACTGCGTGGCCCGGGACCATGATGGTCGTGAGCGATCGGCCAACGAAGTGTGGACCGCAGTCGTGAAGCGCATGACCGCCAACCTGGCGGACGTGACCGAAGATGGCTTCGTGTGGCGGGTCGATCTGCGCCTGCGCCCGGAAGGCGCCAGTGGTCCGATCGTCAACTCACTGGCTGCCGCTGAGCACTACTACGAGGTGTTCGGCCGTCTCTGGGAGCGGGCCGCGCTGCTGCGGGCACGACCGGTGGCCGGCGACCTGGCCTTCGGCGACGAGCTGATCGGCGTCCTCGCGCCCTTCGTCTGGACCCGGCAGGTGAACCCCTGGATCGCCGAGGCCATGTACGAGCTGGTCCACCGCGCCCGAGCCGAGCTGTCCCGCGCCCCAGAGCGAGACTTGAAGCTCGGCGCGGGAGGAATACGGGAGGCCGAGTTCTTCGTGCAGACCCTACAGCTCATTTGGGGGGGCCGTGATCAGCGCATCCGCGAGCGGTCCACCATCCAGGCGGCAGCTCGGCTGCGGGCCGCCGGGCTCGTCACGGAGCGGGAAGCGCAAGACTTGATGGCGGCCTACGTAGTCCTGCGCCGGGCCGAACACGCGATCCAGCTATCAAGCGGAGTGCAGGAGCACAGCCTGCCGCCATCGCCAGAGGACCTGGAGCGACTCGCCCGCTCTTTGGGTTTCGCAGATGGCCGCCAGCTGCTGGCCGACCTGGAGAGACACATGAGCCGGGTGAGTGCGCTGCTGGTCGCGCTCCTCCCGACCGGGACGGCGCCAACGACACGGTGGAGCGACGCCATCAAGGCGCTGGACCGGAGCAATTTACCCGCCTTCGCGGAGGCCCTAGCGGCCGCTGGGATGCCCGATTCGACAGGCCACGCTGGGGGACAGCTCGCCCGTGACCTCTACGCGGCCGCCCACCACCATCCAGCCGGACCGCTCGGTGCTCACACCCGGGAAGCCTACCGCCCCATGGTCGACACGCTGCTCGACGCCCTGGCGGATTGTGCCGACCCAACCCAGGCGGCCCGTTACTTCTACGGCTTCGCCACCCGGGTTCGCCCTCCGGCGGTCTACTCCAAGCTGCTGGCCAACGACGCAGCCGCCCTGCGCCGCCTGGTCACGGTGCTCGGAGGCAGCGCTTTCGTGGGCGAAGCCGTTGCGACCCGACCCGAGCTCGCCGATCTGGTGCTCTTCAGTCATGGCGCCGCCAGCCCGGAAGAGGCCCGTGAAGAGGTGCAGGAGGCTGTAAGAACGCCGATTGGCCACCGGGATGATCCGATGGAGCAGCAGGTCGGAGTGCTGCGACGGGCGAAGCGTCGCGTGACGATGCGCGTAGCCCTTGCCGATCTGGCAGGTGACATCGACACCCGGCAGGCGACTCTGGCACTGTCAGCCCTGGCTGACGCATCGCTCGATGCCGCCGTCCACTACGCGCTGGGCATTGCCCCAAACGCCCCAACGACCGGGCTCGCCGTCATCGCCATGGGCAAGCTCGGCGGGCGCGAAATTGGCTATGGGTCGGACCTGGATGTGATCTTCCTCTACGACGGCACTGGGCCTGGCGAGGATCTGGTGGCGGCCTACTCCCGGCTTGCGCGGCACATCATCCAGCTCATCTCGATGCCCCATTTCGAGGGACCAGGCTACGAGCTCGACACCCGGCTGAGACCGTCAGGGAGCCAGGGCCTGCTGGTAACCTCCTTGCAGGGCTTCGCCCGCTACCACGAGGTGGATCATGGCGGCCCAGGGCGGGCGGTCGAGGCGGGCGCGACCGGCGGAAGGGCAGCCACCTGGGAGCGGCTGGCGCTGCTGCGGGCCCGGTTCTCGGCCGGTGATCCGGTCCTCGGGAGAAAGGCCATCGCAGTGGCCCAACAGGCGGCCTACCAATGGGACGGTGCGGTTGCCGAGCTTGCTGGGGACGTCCACCAACTGCGGACCCGAATGGAGCGCGAGCTCGCCAAGGAGCGACCGGGTCGTTACGACCTGAAGCACGGCCGCGGCGGCTTGCTGGACATCGAGCTGAGCACCCAGCTGCTGCAGATGATCCATGGTGCCGACCCGAGCCTGAGAACTACTGAGACGCGGCTCGCCATCGAAGCCCTCGATGAGCGCAAGGTCATAACGGCCGACCAGGCTAGCGCTCTACGAGAGGGCTACGCCTTCCTTCGCCGCCTCGAGCAACGACTCCGAGTGGTGCATGGCGATGGCTCCCACCTAATCGAAGATCACGCCGAGGGGCTCGCCCCGCTGGCCCGACGGATGAAAATGCGCGATTTTCCGGGCCAGTCGGCGGCAGCGAGCCTGATGGAACGTTACCGATCGGTGACCCAGCGAGTGCGGACCGCCTACCAAGAGATCGTAGTGGCGCCTGCGGGTGGCCACGGGCGCTCGTGAGCTGACCACCGTGGCCAAGCGCCCCCAGCCTTGATCGGTGGTCGGTAGGGATGCCTCTTACTGTCGTGGGGTGCTCAAATTCGCATTCGGGGCTCGCGGCTCGACTACCGCGACCCCTTCCCCCACGTGCACGCCCCCCAGAACGCCCCCGCTTCCCTCACGCTTCAGAGCTCTCGATTCTCGCGGCTCGACAAGCTCGATGCTCGACAAGCTCGATGCTCGTTTCACTCGAATCTCGGGACAGCGCAGGTCGTGCTCACTGGAGCTTCGGGGCCTCCATCGGTCGCCGGGTTTGCTGCGAGGGCGACTGAACGCTGTGGGCGAGGTCGCCTTCTCGCAAACCCGGCGACCGATGGAGGCCAGATGAAGCACGCATTCGATTACGAGAAGCTCGATTGTT
>JAUVCD010000878.1 GCA_030590865.1 Myxococcales bacterium
ACACTCTTGCTGACCCCTTTGGCGTCACCTGGTGGACCGACGATGCCGAGATCGCCTGCCAGATCTGCCGGAGCTTGGGGATTGCGCTTCTTGGGCGCCGTCAACGAGTGCTCGTAGAACAGCTCACCCCACTGGTCACCGCTCTTGATGGCCCGCGCTTTGTCCAGCACCTCGGCGGCCTTGGCCTCGTCGTCCAGCACGATGGCCGACACCCTGCGGCGCTCGGGCTCGCGATAGGTGTCAAGGTGCTCGTCGTAATAGGCCTTCACCTCAGCCGCCGGGATCTCGGCAGGCGACATCACGCCTTGGCGGGCCTTGGCAAGGATGGCATCCCGCAGAATCTGCCGGATCGCGTCTCGCACCTCGGGCTTCTTGTCCAGGCCCCGTCGGCGCGCCTCTTGGGCGAGCAGCTTGATGTCGATCAGGTCCTGGAGTAGCGCCCGGCGGCGGGGCTTGGACTGGAACCGAAGCCGGTCCATTTGATTCATGCGCTCGAGCACCGCGGCGAATTCGCCGAGCGTGATGGTCTCGTCGCCCACCTTGGCAATGACCGCAGCGGCCTGCTGAGGCGTGAGCCCCGCTGGCGGAGGGCCAGCATCAGCGCCGCCACCGGCGGTAGCAATTTCATCGCAGCCGCTCAACGCCACTAGGCTTAGCGCTGTAAACGCGAAGCATAAGACGAAACGGCTTGCTCGATGGGCCATCGACTCGACCTTGAGCATGGGCAGGCTGTAGCCCAGCGCTCATGATTCAGCAACACCAGTTGCCACGCTTCGCCGACGGAGCTAGGTGCCGGACGTGACAAGTCCACCGGACGGGCACACTCCCGACGACGCCTCCTCTCCCGATCTCTGCTACCAGCGCATCGTCCTCAAGTTGAGCGGTGAGGCCCTGTGCGGAGAAGAAGGTGGTTTCGGCATCAAGGTCGAGACGCTCCGCGACGTCGCTACCGAGCTCGCGGAAGTGCATCGCACCGGCGTGCAAATCGGCATCGTGGTCGGTGGCGGCAACATCTTCAGGGGGCTCAAAGGCGCCAGCGCCGGAATGGACCGCTCCCAAAGCGACTACATGGGAATGCTGGCCACGGTCATCAACAGCCTGGCCCTCCAGGATGCCCTCGAGAAGGTGGGTTGCGCCACCCGGGTGATGACAGCCTTCGAGATCAGCCAGGTCGCCGAGCCCTACATTCGCCGACGAGCCATCCGCCACCTGGAAAAAGGCCACGTCGTCATCTTCGCGGCAGGCACCGGCAACCCCTACTTCTCGACAGACACGGCCGCCGCCCTCAGGGCGATGGAGATCCACGCTGACGCGCTGTTCAAGGCCACCAAGGTCGAGGGGATCTACGACTGCGACCCAACCAAACACGCCGGCGCGCGGCTGTTCGGCGAGATTAGCTACCAGCAGTTCCTGGTCGACCGGATTGGCGTGATGGACCAGACCGCGGTAGCCCTGTGCCGGGAGAACGACCTGCCGATCCGGGTCTTCAAACTCTCACAAAAGGGCAATATCCTTCGGGTTTGCCGTGGTGAGCCGATCGGCACCGTCGTTCGGGACTACTGAGCTCACGAGCACTGGGCTCGAACCACACGGACCGGGCCCCGCCACAACGCTCCTAATATTCCTTGCTGAAACCGATTCCCCACGACTAGGATTCGCTCCCCCTTATGGCACGTGTCACCGTCGAAGACTGTTTGGAGCGAGAAGAAAATCGCTTCGCCCTCGTCATCATGGGCGCTCGGCGCTCACGCCAGCTCATGCGAACTGACGAACCGCTCGTCCAGTGCAAGAACAAACCACTGGTCACCAGTTTGCGAGAGATCGCAGCGGGCAAGGTCACTTTCGACCGCAACACCAGCAAGGTCGTTGAGGAGTGGGTGATCGAGCAACGGGCCCGCAACGCGATCAAGGCTTGATGCGGCACCGCTCGGCCGCGGCGCAGCTGCCCTGCACCTCGCCCGCTGAGCTCGCCGAGGGTACCGACGCCCACTACCGCGACGCGGCGTACTACTCGTCTACCTACGCCAAGCGGGACGACGACACGGGCTACTACGTCCAGCTCGCAGCCGAGCAAGCGGCCAAGGGGCGCTGCGAGGTGCTCGAATATGGCTGCGGCAATGGGCGCATCTTGTTGCCCCTGGCCCGAGCCGGCCGGACGGTCACTGGCGTAGACCGCTCCGTTCCGATGGTCACCGACCTGAAACGAGCGCTGCGCGCCGAGCCCAGGGCGATTCGAGACCGAGTGACCGTGCGACGGGGTGACATGAGGAAGCTACGGCTCGATCAGCGCTTCGACCTGGTGCTGTGTACCTTCAACACGTTCCTGCACCTGTACGAGCGGCGAGACGTGGAGCGGTTTTGTAGCCGGGTACGAGCTCATCTGCGTCCGCGAGGCAGGTTCGTGGTGGACGTATCGGTCCCTGATCCGACCGAGCTTGTCCCCAGCCCCGGCCGCGCCTACCGGGTTCCGCGCTTCCGCCACCCAACCACCGGGCAGGTCGTCCGCTACGCCGAGCGCTTCATCTACGACCCGCTGAGCCAGATTTTGACGGTGGCCATGGAGTTCGAGCCGCGCGACGAGCCAGAGCAGCGCTGGACCACGCCGCTAGCCCACCGCCAGTTCTTCCCCCAAGAGCTGGAAGCACTGCTTCACTACAACGGGCTCGAGGTGGTGGCCGTGCAAGGGGACTTCGACCCAGGGGCTCCGGAAGAGGACGCCACGACGCTCATTTACCACTGTCGGGCGAAGTAGCGTCGCCAACTCAGGTTGTCGCTTCCGCTTCCGCCACGCGCACGGGGCCGAGCCTGAGGCCCGGTCGGTCGGTCGATTTCGGGGTCGGAAGCGGGAGGGATGCGGAGGCGTTCGGGGGGGCGAGCGCGTGGGGGAAGGGGGCTTGGGGAGGATTTCGGTTCTGCTTCCGCCACGAGCACGCACCCGAGAACGCCCCCGAGCCCGTTCCGCGCCCGATGGTTTGGTCTAGGTCGTGGGCGGAACTTCGCGAAACGCGAACTTGTTGGTCCGACCTCAGGGCCAGGCCAACCGCGTCTGCGCCATGCTGACCGGCCTCATCCGGCGGTGCAGCCGCTAGGCCTGCGGGCCACAGCAGACCCCCGGGCGGCCTGCCGGCTGGCGGCCCGCCCGGGATAGCTAGTTGCTCATCTT
>JAUVCD010000401.1 GCA_030590865.1 Myxococcales bacterium
GCTGCTGAAAGCGCTGCTCGAACGCCTTGCTGCGTGATCCGACGTGCCCCCGCCCCCGGGGGCACCGCAACGAACAACAGCCGCGAGCGACGGCGCTGCAACAAACGAACAGCAGCCGCGAGAAGCGCGGCTGCACGACTAGCGACAGGGGCTGAGCTCAGCCCTTCTGCGCGCGGTACAGATAGGCGGCCAGCCGAGACTTGTGGCGCGCCGCTCGCTTGGGGGGCAACGCATTCTTGGAGCCCGCTCGATCGAGCAAGCTGCAGGCGCTCGCAACCAACGCGGCGGCATCGTCTGCGCCAGCTGCGATGGCAACCCGCGCCTTGGCCACGACGGCGCGGACGTGGGACCGAGCGGCCCGGGTGCGCAGGGTGGTAGCGATGCGCTGGCGATTACGCTTCTCAGCGGACTTGTGGTTAGCCATGGGATCTAAGCTTTGGTGGCGTCGCCCGATTCGGGCACCGATTTAGCGTCCGGCGCACTGGGATCGTAGCCCTCGGGATGAATCGGGAAGGCTGGCGTACCACCAGTTCGGCGCACCATGTTCTTGCGACGCTTGCCACCCTTCTTGAGGTGGCGGCGGCGGATCTTCTTGGTCTGTTTCGTGTTCGAAACCATTGGGGCGGCGGATAATAGCGCTGCCAATCCCGGTGTCAAGTGCGTAGGAGGCGGAACCGTCCGCGGTGACGCCCCGAGCGACTCGAACAGGCACCGTGAGGCCGTCGTCGAGATGGCCCAGGGGGCGGCCGGGCGGCCGAAAACCTACGTGCTTCCGCCCCAGCGGCGCTCTAGCCTAACTGGATGACGAGACTGAAACGCTGGAGTCTGACGGCCATCCTGGTGGCAACCGCCTACGCGGGCGGGGCCTTCAGCGCCCACGTCAGCCACGCCACCGGCGAGCAGGCGAGCCCCTACGCCCCCCTGTCCCAAATGGCGCGCGTGTTGGTGCTGCTCGAAAACCAATACGTCGATCCGGTAGAGCGCCAGCGAATCCTCGACGGCGCCATCAAGGGCATGGTGGCCGAGCTCGATCCCCACTCGGCCTATATGACCCCCAAGGAGTTCGCCCTGTTCAATCAAGACACCGAGGGCGCCTTCGGCGGCATCGGGGTCGAGGTGGACTTCAAAGACGAGCGGGTCGTGGTGGTCGCCCCTATCCCGGGCTCACCAGCCGCCCGCGCGGGCATCCGCTCCGGTGACCGCATCATCCAGGTGGACGGGACCCTGCTTCGAGACATGTCGGTCGAGAAAATCATCCGCGTGATGCGCGGTCCGCCCAAGACCCAAGTGGTGCTGACCATCAGCCGCAAAGGGGTGGACGATCTGATCACCTTCGAGCTGCTGCGAGAGCACATCAAGGTGCGTAGTGTCGAAGGCAAGCGGCTAACGAAGAACGTCGTCTATCTGCGGCTCAAGCAGTTTCAACAAGGCACTCATCAAGAGCTTTTGAAAGAGATCGGCAAAGCGCGACAGGGAGGCCAGGCAGAGATTGGTGCCGTCATCCTGGACATGCGCAGCAACCCCGGAGGGCTCATCGACGAGGCCGAGGCGGTGGCCGACGAGTTCCTGCCCTCGGGGGCGATCTTCTCGACCCGACACCGGGGCAGGATCTTGGACGAGGTGCGGGCCCATCGGGGTGGCGCCCTGTCCACCGTCCCCTTGGTGGTCTTGGTCAACGAGTACTCGGCCAGCTCGGCAGAGCTGGTGGCCGGCGCGCTGCAGGACAACGGGCGAGCCACCACCATCGGAGCCAAGACCTTCGGCAAGGGATCGGTGCAAACCATCTACCAGCTGCCTGGTGGCGCAGGCCTCAGGCTCACCACCATGCGCTACTATACGCCGAACGGACGCGCCATTCAGGCTGCTGGAATCATTCCAGAAATAGCCATCAAGTACCAGACGAAAGACGGTGGCGATCCGACGGCGATCAGGGAGCAGAACCTCCAGGGTCACTTGGCAGCCGAAGGGAGCCCGGCAGGAGCGAAGGACGGGAAGGTGCTGATCGGTGGCAAGCGTCCTGACTACACGCCGATCAGCAAGCTGCCCGCCGACCCGCGGAGGGGCGACGATTTCGCCCTCCAGACCGCGTACCAGACAGCGCTGGAGATGATCGCGAAACGCTGAGCTGCAGCCGCAGCACTCGGTCAGCGCCGCGGCCGCCGTGACCGCTCGATCTGACCGGGCTCGCCGGCAGCGGCGGCACCAGCTAGCACTCCGCTGTAGACCGCTTGCAGCAGCGTGCGCGGCTTGTCGGCGACCACGTCGCCGGCCGCAAAGATCTGAGGCGCCGCTTCGAGCCCCTCGCAGGCCACGCCCACGGCTTCGAGAAGTCCCGGATCGGCGTCGACCGGCCAGGCCACTTCGTCGAGCGCCGGCCCGTGGATCGAGCCGACCACGTCAATCGGTTGCCGCTGAGCCTGGAGACGCACCGGGGCATCGAGCGACAGCCGAAAGGGCGCCCGACCGGCTAGCGGTAGGTCCCGTCCTGCCGACTGTTCTGGCGGGTCGTAGACCACGCCGCCGGCGGCCAAGCCTCCAATGGCGAGCACCACCGCATCGGTGAGTCGATGCTCGTCCTCATCCACCGTCACGCGAAGCTCGCCCTCGACGGCGGCAATGGCGGACACGGGACGGGGCACGAGCTCGACACCCAGGTTCGACAAGAGCGCCAGCCGCGCCGACTCGAAGCGCATCCCAGCAGCGCAACCCACGCCCGACAGGACCTCGCCCACCGGCACGCCCAAACGGTCAGCCAGCCAAGGTGCAATCGGCTTGTCGGCCCCCAGCCACGGACCGGTCAGCACGGCGTCGACCGGTCGCTGAGACCCGCTCGATCGACCACCCACGCCACCGGCGCTGACCAAGGCCTCTCCCAGTCGCTCGGCCAACCATTGACGCCGGACCGGGTCGTCGTGGCGCGAGGCGAGCTCGGCGGAGGCAATACGGTCCTCGCCGACATGTTTGAGCACCTTGGCGTTCACCGCCTCGAAGACGATGCGCCGCGATTGAGCATAAGCGTCAGCGCTCAGCGAAGCGGCCAGGCTGTCGGCATCCCACTCAGGTCGCGCCAGTCGGGGGAGCACGACCCGAGCACCGGTCGGCAGCCTGGCCACGTCGAGCAGCGACGTGTCATGCCCCCGAGCCAGACGCATTCGGCCAGACTCGGTCGCCAAGCGACACAGGCACTCGCCCTGGCTGGGCAGGCGCCAGAGACCTAGCTCTTGGGCGAAGCTCCGCACCGATTCGGGCAAGGGGCCAGCCTCAGGCACCAGCTGCAGCACCTCGGTGGCACGGGCCACTTGCTCCCACGGCCGATCGTCCACCGCCCCGCCGCTGAGGCAGCTGGCACCGATACTCGGATCGTAGAGCCTGATCTCGGCACCCCGCTGTGCGGCCGCCCAGGAGGCGGCAAGGCCGGCCGCCCCAGCGCCGATGACCACCACCCGCTCAAACATCGCCGCCCTTTCCCTCCGAGGGCTGCCATGCCACGGCCGGCTCCGATTCGGGCGGCGCGCCGGTCACCAGCCCGGTCTTGTCCTCCACCGCCTGGAGCGACGCCTTGCCCACGATGCCCATTTGAGCTCGAACGCTGGCAATGGTCAGCGCCTCCTGCCGGGCCTGCTCTGGTCCCAAGGCGCACACCCTGGTCCGCGCTTGGTGGTGCAAGAACTGCAGCGCCTGCTGCATCCCTTGAGCGGGCGGATAGCCAAGCTCTTCGGCAACGATGGTTCCACAGCGCCCGGCACAGCGCATCCCTCCGCAGGCTCCAAGCCCAAGCCG
This sequence comes from Myxococcales bacterium, assembly GCA_030590865.1. Classification (GTDB taxonomy): domain Bacteria; phylum Myxococcota_A; class Polyangia; order Polyangiales; family Polyangiaceae; genus JAPYTK01. The sequence goes on from JAUVCD010000401.1 coordinate 3,781, forward strand.
CGTGCGCCGGGACACGTCGGCCACCGAGCGGGCGTGTTCCTCCCGTAGGGCATAACGGACCTCTGCCTCGATGACCGGCTCGCAGCCGCAAACCGTCCGCGCCTCAGACCGGTTGCGCTCGACCCGCTCGGCAATGCGCTCGGCGCGCGACCCGTGGCGATAGACCAGCCTGCGGGCCGCCACCGCGTCGATCCTGAGCCGCTGACTGAACGCGAAGGGGTCGACGGTCTCGTCACCGCCAGGCAAGGGGCTGCGGTGGGTGGTGCACTTGCGCGCCAGATCGAAACGACGCGCCAGGATGTCCACCATCTCCTCGGCGAAGAGGCGGTAGCTGGCCAACTTGCCGCCGATCATCGAATAGAGACCGTCCGCCCCGTGTTCGGCGTGATCGACGATCTCGTGATCCCGACTCAGGGCGTCTTCGAGCTTACCGTACTCGTAGAGCGTCGGCCGCACGCCAGCATAGGTGCCGATGATGCGGCCTTTCCGTGCCCCGGGAAACACTCGCGCGATGGCTTCGACCAGGTAGCGAACCTCTTCGCTGGTCGCCACCACGTTGTCCAGATCGCCGTAGTAGTCATCGTCGGTCGTGCCGATGACGCTCACGTTCTGCCAAGGCTCGATGAAGATGTCCCGGCCATCGATGGTGTGAGACATGATGGCGTAGTTGGTCAGCCGGCGATCGTAGACCACGTGGATGCCCTTGCCTGGCCGGACCCGGGCACAGCGTGCCGGCAGCCGGCTCAGCGACGCGGTAATCGGCGCCCAGGCGCCGGTCGCATTGACGACCGCCCCGGTGGTGAGCCGTCCGGTGGCCCCGGTGTGCCGATCCCGCCAAGCCACGGCGGTCACCGCACCCTCGTCATCCCGATCGATCGTCTCGATGGTGCAGCCCACCCGCAAGAGGGTGCCCCGCTCGTGAGCATCGATGGCGTTGGCTGTGCAGAGCCGCGACCCATCGATGCCCCACTCGTCGAAGGTGATACCGCCATAGAGATCGCCGCGCAGTCCCGGCTCCAGCTCGAGCAGCTCTGCGTTGGTCAACCGAGTGTGGGGCTTACCGCGCTTCAGCGGCTGGTAGCGGTCGTAGGCCTCGAAGAAGGCGTCCATCAGTAGCGCCAGCTTCCGCTGCCGCTTCGTGATGGGCACCAGGAAGGGGATACGAAACAGCAAGTGGGGCGCGATGGCCTGGATGTGCCCCGAGTCGCGACATGACGTCTCGGTCACCTCGGGGTCGTAGGTCAGGTAGCGCACGCCACCGTGAATCATGCCGCTCGAGTTTCCGCTGGCACCAAAGGCCAGGTCATTGCGCTCGAAGAGGGCCACTCGAAGACCCCGCATCGCCGCGTCACGAGCCACCCCCGTGCCATTCACCCCACCACCGATGACCACCACGTCCACGTCGCAGGCCCGCCGCCTGGCCACCAGACGCCGCTCAGGCCGCTCACGGGGCTTGCTCCTGCTCGGGGAGGCGATCGAATCGCTCACGCCCGCTCGTATAGCAGACACGACGCGGTGCGTTAGACCTATCGGTTCCCAACCGGCGGCCTCGGTTTTTCGGGGTGGATGACTCATCTCTGGTCCCTCCCGGAAGTTGGCCCCCTGCCCTCCCCCATGTCTGCTTGGCTTGGATGGCGCAGCAACAACGGAACACCAGAACCAAGAGCCCACGCCCACTGGCGGTCGACCAGCGAGCGAGCTCGCCCGGCCTGCGGCGCGCCTACCTCGGTCTGTCCAGCCCCACCCCGACCCCGCCGCCGGTCACGGTCAGCAGCAACCCTGCCTCACGGGATGAGCAACCGACGGCTCAGCCCGACGAGTCCGTCGAGCCCCGACCCACCGGCGGGCGCTTCGGTCTGTGGACCGTGGCGCTATTGGTCACCGTCGTGAGCGTCGCCTCAGCTGTTGGCTGGCGCCACTTCTCGCCAGAGGCCTGGATCATTGCTGGCATCGACCGTGTCGCCAGCCAACACGCTGCCGCGACCCCAACCGCTGCCGTGCAGCCCGCGCCCCTCACCACCGCCCCCAGCAGCGGCTGGCGCATCAAGCACGATGGCTACGGCTCGATCAGCGGAGGCGTGCTGCTCACTCCGACGACCTTTGCACCTACCGAGGAAGGCTACGATCTCGTCCTTCACTTCCACGGAGACGTGCAAATCGTGCACGAGAGCTTCGAGAACGCCGGCATCAACGCAGCGGTAGCGGTCATCAACCTGGGCGTGCGCTCCGGGGTCTACCGCAACCACTACGCGATCCCGGGGGTCTTCGAAGCCCTCCTAGCCCAGATCGACAAGGGCCTCCGAGCCAGGGGCGTAGACAAGCCCAAGCTGCGTCGGATAGCCTTCACCGCCTGGAGCGCCGGTTACGGCGCCATCGCGAGCATCCTCGAGCACCGCCGCGCGCCTCACGCCCAGAATGATCCGCTAGACGCCATCATCGTGCTCGATGGCATTCACGCCGGATTCGTGGACCACGATCCGAGCCGCCTCAAGCTGCGCTCGCTGCGCAACTTCGTGCACGCAGCCCGGGCAGCAGCGGACGGGCAGCTGATGTTCTCCATGACCCACTCGGAGATCGATCCGGTCAACTATGCGAGCACCACCCGCACCGCGGCGTTCCTGCTCGAACAGATCGACGCGACGGTGAGCGAAAACCCAGTACTCCCACTGCCCCCACAGGTGATGCTCGCCGCCGCCAAGGGTGCGGTCAAAGAGCACAAGAAGATGATCCCGACCTCCGACACTCGCGTCGGAATGCTGCGCATCCAGGGCTTCAAGGGCAACACCCAGGATGACCACTCAGCCCATCTCACCCAGATGGCAGCCATAGCCCTGCCCGACCTGGCCAGGCGCTGGGCCCCCAAGGCAAAATAGCTAGTTGCACCCTGGCGACGCTCCTTCATCGAGCAGTCCCGCGTCGAGCAATGACGCATAGGCGCCTGAAGGGGTGACGATCACGTGGTCGAGCAGCGGTACACCCACCACGTCGCCGGCGGCCGCAACCGCCCGGGTCATGTCCACATCCTCCTGTGATGGCGCGGGCTCGCCACTGGGATGGTTGTGAATGAGCACGAAGCCCGAGGCCGCATCGCTGAGGGCAGCCCGAAGAATCTCGCGAGCTGCAACCACCAGACCGTGCTGCCCCCCCTGAGCCACGCGCCGGGTGCCCCTCATTCGGTTGCGGCCGTCGACGCTCAGGACCCACATCTGCTCATGGTCCAGCATGCCGATCCGGGCGGTGAAGCTGGCCGCCACGGCCTCAGGCGTGGCAAACAGCTCTTTAGGCGCAGCTGCCCGCAGCTGAATCCGTCGGCCGATCTCCACACAAGCTGCCAGCCGAAGCGCCTTGGCCACACCGAGCCCAGCCACCTCGCCCAGCAGCGCCGGACCGGCCCGTCGCAGGCCAGAGAGCCCGCCAAGGCGCTCGAGGACCTGGTCAGCTAAGGCCATGACCGGTTGCCCCCGCACGCCGTGCCCGACCACCAAGGCGAGTAGATCGGCATCGCTCAGCGCTCCCAACCCTTCGCTTTGAGCTCGGTCCCGGGGTCCGGCAATCCAAGGGAGTCGGGGCCCGCCAGGGCCCGGGATGCAGCACTCTGTCGCTGGGCTGGCTGTAGCTGGGCTGGCTGTAGCTGGGCTGGCTGCGACTGGGCTTGCTGAGACTGGCATGGTGCATCCAATACGCAACCTCCGGGCCAGCAGAAAACCCGTGTCATTTCACAGCTACTACCTGGCGACCGCCACTTTCGGGGGTGGCGGCCGCCACCTCTGGCCATGGTCCAAGTGAGCTGGTGGTCGGCCACGGCCACAATGGCTAGGTTCCGATGAGGAGCAAGATAGGAATGAGCAAGCCAGCCAGCCCACAGGGTCCCGTCGTCATCAACGTTGGGGACGAGGTCCTGCTCGGCGAGACGCACAACGGCAACCAACGGTGGATGCTGCAGACGTTGAAAGAGCACGGTCTGGCGGCCAGCTTGGCCTTCAGCCTGCCCGACGAGGTCGACGTCATCGGGCGCTGGATCCGAGACTTGCGCAACGGCGGCTACGGACCGCTCTTCGTCTCTGGCGGCATCGGGGGTACCCATGATGACCACACTCGCGAAGGCATCGCGGTTGGGCTGAGCCAGCCATTGAAGCTCCACGACCGCTGTCACCAGATTCTGGCCGGCAAATACGGCGATCGGTTTACCGAGCAGCGACAGCGGATGGCTTGGCTCCCCGAGGGCAGCAAGCTGATCGACAACCCACTCGGCGCACCAGGCTTCGCGGTGCAAGACATCTATGCCTTCCCAGGGTTCCCCCAGATGGTGCAGCCCATGATGCTGGAGGTGCTGAGCTGGCCGGCCTGGGGCGCGCAGCAACCCGCCTGGGTCGTCAACGAGTACCGTCTGCCCTGCGCGGAGGGGGAGATCGCCATGGCCATCGAGACCTTCGCGGCCGCCCACCCACAGGCCAAGATCGGGATCTACCCGAGCTCAGAGCACTTCGCCCAAGAGGTCACGCTCCGCATCCGTTGCGCCCCTGACTACGGCGACACCTTGACCCAGTTCGGGCGGCTCGTCGCAGACTTGGAGCGGGGACTGGCAACCTGAGCCGGTCGCCTACCGACGTGAGCTGCTCGCAGGTGGCTCAGTCTTCCTCAACCTCGACGATCGCCCCCTCAGGGAGCAGCGCCTCGAGCTCGGCCTGGGCGCGATCGACCCGCTCGATGTCGAAGCAGTCGAGGGTCACCTGGGTCTTGTAATGGGGATGGCGCCACTTGGGATAAGAGCCAATCTCGACCTCCGGGTGGTCGGCGACCACCTTGTCGAGCAGCGGCTTGAGGTTGCATTCGTCCAAGTTGGTGTAGACCTCCCGTGACACCGATGCGGCTGCGCCGCCGAGCTCGGCACGGACAAGCGGCATCTTGGCGGCAAAGATCTCGGGCACCCCGGGCAGCACCCAGGT
>JAUVCD010000178.1 GCA_030590865.1 Myxococcales bacterium
CATCAGTCGACTCGGACGCCTCGTGGGCGCCCTCAGCGGCAGTCTGCTCAGCGTCGCCCTCGGCGGCCTCTGGTGCAGACTCCTCCGGCAGTTCGACACTGACGTCGAGATCCTCATCGGGCTCGTCAGCCTCAGCCGGCACCTTGGGTTCCAGCTCAGCGGCTGGCTCAGCCGCCTTGACCCGTCTCGGCGGCCCCTTCCTCGTCTCTTTGTCCTTGAGCGCCGACGTCGGTAGAGCCGCCTTGGCCTTTCCTTTCGACGGTCGTCGCCGTCGTGTCAGCTGCGATCGTCGGGGCGCCGGCATCGTGACCACCGCCGATTCTTTCCGCGACGGAGGCGGCTCGTCAGCAAGCGGCACAGCAGGTGCGCGACGCTTAGGCGGCGGAGGCGCTCCCTTGGGCTTATCCGACTCGGCCTCCTCGCTCTGCTGAACGGGGGCCGCCTCGGGTTCCGCCGCTCGAGCCTCTGCCTCCGGCGACAAGGGCTTCCGGCCCAGCAGAACTCTGCTCGAGGCTTGGCCCTTACCTGGTGTTAGCCCCGGCATCGCCACGCCCTGCTTTGCACCTGGCGAGTCCTCGTCGACCCCGTCGTCCTCTCGTCCCTTCGAGCTGGGGGCAGCCATGAAGGGACCGGGATCCGAGACCTTCGACTTATCGTTCTCGGTGCCCCCAGTCTCCAGCTCGCCGCCTGACCCACTTGGCTTGGCTGCGGCAAGCGCCCGCTCGATCTTGCGGTGCCGCTCGAGCAACGCCTGACCCTGGAGCTCGTCGACGTAACGAGCCGTCGCCTCATGCTCGCCAATCGTCTCGCTGGCAGCCTGGATCGCACCGGCCAAGGCCCCAACCGAGTGCAGCCGTTCCTCGGTCGGTCGCTCCAGAGCCTGGGCCACCACGGTGGCGATCTTGTCGGTGATGGCCCCCATGCCGGCCACCTTCAGGCCATCCACCCGCTGAATCGGTTGGCTCAACACGTTCTCGATGACGGCATCGGCACTCGAGCCTGGAAAGAGTCGCCGCTTGCCGAGCATCTCCCAGATGATCGTGCCGATGGTGAACACGTCAGCCGCGACGCCAAAATCACCAGAGCCGCCGAGTTGCTCCGGCGCCCGATAAGCTAGACGCTTGGGTTCCTCGGCCCATCCTTTGGCCTGAGACAAAACGGCCGTTACTCCAGGCTCCAAGATGCGCGCACGCCCATCGAGACCGACGAGCACATTGTCTGGCGACAGGGCGCCGTAGCGATAGGTGTCGACCGGTGCCTCTTGCCCATGGAGATAGCCAAGAGCTTCGAGCAGATCGAGGGCCACCCGCATCACGACCGCCACCGGAAAATGCTGACGCCGCAAATTGGCGCGGAACAGCAGGACGCTCAGCAACTCACCTTCGATGTAGGGGCTGACGATGCCGAGCTGGTCGTCCGCAGAAACCGCCTCCGTGACCGACAGAACGGCCCAGTGGTCGAGATCCACAGCCCAGCGCACCGCTTGCTCAACCTCTTCGGCGAGCTCGCCCCCGAGATCGCCAACCCCCACCGACCTGATGAGGACCAGCTTGCCGGACTCGGCGTCACTGGTGTGACGAGCAGCCCACAGAGAAGCGAAGGGATCCTTCTGGATCTCGCTGAGGAGGTCGTAATCGCCGAGCGAGGCTACTGACGCGCTAGGGCGGCGAGCAGATTTGTCCACCATGGTCGAGCTTAGATGGGGTCCTGCGGAGGCAGGGAGCCCCGAGACGCCCCATCGTCGCCCATGGGACGCCAAACGTCCACCACGACCGCACTTGAGGCCTGCAAAGCACGCCAGCGCCTATCGTGGTAGGTTCAGCTCGCGATAGCGGATGGCTCAGCCCAATCGCTCATCGGTATCTCTGGGGACGACCATGAACAGACTTCATTGGGCCGGCGTGAGCGTCGCCATCTTGGCGACCAGCGCCTGCATGCAGGACTTCGATACGTTCTTCAAGGGCGAGGGAAGCAGCGGCACCGGCGGCACCAGCGGCACCGGCGGCGGTGGCGGTGGGACCGGCGGCGTCGGTGGCTGTAGCCAGCCCAGCGACTGCATCGGCGGCGACACAACCTGCCGCTACCGCACCTGTGATGACGGCATCTGTGGCTCTGAGGATGCAGCTGCCGGCACGCCCTGTGCGGACCAAGGCGGCCAGTTCTGCGACGGTGGCGGAAACTGTGTCGAGTGCCTGACTAACGACGACTGCCCAGACGACGAGGAGTGCAACAGCTCGGGCTCCTGCGTGACCGAGAGTTGCATCGACGGCCTTCAGAACGGGGCCGAGACGGACGTCGACTGCGGCGGAGGCACCTGCCCGACCTGCCCCGACGGATCCACGTGTGGAGGCAGCACCGATTGCACCAGCGGCGTGTGCGCCGACGGCCTCTGCTGTGATGTCGCTTGTGATGGCCCCTGCGAGGCCTGCAACAGCTCGGGGAACGAAGGAACGTGCACCCCTCACCCATCGGGTACCGATCCGGAGACCGACTGCTCGGGCGGTGAGGTTTGCGACGGTGCCGGAGCTTGCATGTCGCCCTGCGGCGCCAACAGCTGCACCGGTGATTCTGGCTGCACGCCGACGGCCACCAGCGGCGCCTGCAGCGACGTGGCCGATGACTGCTTGGTTTCCGCCTGTGTGGGGACCACCCCAGGTGGCCCCATCGCGGCCGGCGTCCCCGCCGCAACCGATTTCACTCAGTGGCAGTCGGGCGACGACGAAACGGCCCGGGGAGGCCAGAATTGGTACTGCAACGCCACGCTGCCGGTGACGAGCGTCGGGGTGCTCACCGACTGGCAGCTGTTCGTGGACAACAACGGCAACAACAATGAGGTGGCTCAGCTGCTGGTGCTTCGCTGCACCAGTGGCGGCGGCGGCAGCGGCCCCGTCTTGGACGGCTGCACTCGCGTTGGGATCGGTCCGGCACAATCCATCACGACCAACGGCCTGATCAGCTTCACTTTGGCGGGCTCGACTCAGCTGGACGGGGCGACGGCCGATGGCTCGGGCATCGTCGTCCAGCCAGGCGACTACATCTGCGCCGATTCAGACCCTTACGACATCGGTGTAGATTGCAACGGCCAGGTTGCGACCGGGGGTTGCCCCGGTGCGGATTTCGATACTCAGGTTCTCGCGGGGCTCGACGTGATGGGCGAGCCCCTGACCCTGCAAAACGCTGATTCGGACGGCGTCCTGATGATCAAAGCCTGGGGCACGGGACCAGCAACCGCGGGCTCCTGCTCGGACAGCGAGACGGAGCCAGACACGACGCTCTGCTCGGTAGGTGGCGGCGATACCTGCTGTTCCGGTACCTGTATCACCGGCCCGTCAGGTGCCGGCACCTGCAGCTGACGGCCCACAGCGGCGGCTCAGCTGGACGGAGAGCTAGCCGGCTAGGGCACGGGACAGCTCGCGGGCAGACTGGTACCGATCCGCGGGACGTTTGGCCAGGCACTTGAAGATCGTGTGCTCGAGACTGACGGGGCAGCTCGCGGCGACCGCATGCTCCCGTATCGGCCTCGGCATCTCCCGCAGCTGCATGTTCAACAGATGGGCTACGACATCGTGATGGAACGGCGGCCGGCCGGTGATCATCTCGTAGAGCACGACGCCGAGGGCGTAGATATCCGTCCGCCCATCGACACCGACGCCCGATATCTGCTCGGGGGCCATGTAGTGAGGCGTGCCCATGATGGTACCCGCCATGGTGATCTGGCCACCGCCCGAAGTGGTCGGCTGCTTCGCGATGCCAAAATCGAGGATCTTGATGAAGTACTTGGCGCCCTTGCGCTTCATCAGCTTGATGTTCTCGGGTTTGAGATCCCGGTGGATGATGTGTTTGGCGTGGGCCGCGGCCAGTCCCTCGGCGATCTGTGACCCGACGTCGCTGGCTACCTTGGCCGCCAGTGCGCCACGGTCGTCAATGAGATCGGCCAGCGTGATCCCTTTCAGATACTCCATGACGAAGTAGCCGGTACCGTCGGCCAGTCGACCAAAGTCCATGATTTCCACCACATGCGCATTTGCGATGCGAGCAGCGGCCTGGGCTTCACGTAAGAATCTCTCAGCCAGCATCTCGCTGACCGCCAGCTCGGGGTGCAAGACCTTCACCGCAAAAAGCTTCTTGAGGATGCGGTGTTCGGCGAGATAGACACGACCCATGCCGCCCTCGGCGAGAATGGACTGAATCTCATACCGACCGTCAATGGTCGTGCCCACCAACGAATCGGCGCCCACCTGGATGAGACCGGTAGTCTCCCCCCCGGAGCGCTTCACCGAATCAATGGGGGTGTGATACTCGGGCAGCGTTGGCGTCTCACCGCTCACTATCGACTGGCGAGTCGGGCGCCGGGGGCGGAAGCTGGGCCGAATGGACTCACTGATCGGGACTTCACTCCCTGGAGGCGGGGGCAAAGAGCTCGGAGTTCGAGACCACCAGGGTCGGGCCTGTGCCGACTCATCCGGTGGCCGCACGGTCGGCATCTCGTCGTCATCGACGCGCTGGAGCGGGACAGCATCGCCCGCAGCCTCGGTCGCCAGCCCCATGGCGATTTCCTCGAGCTGTCGGTCATCGAGCCCACCAGAGGGGAGCAGCTGAATCGGGACCTTCGCACCCGAGTCCGGCACCAGATAATGCAAGCTGAGCAGTCCGCTGACATCAAGGGAGAAGCTCGCCTCGTGTCGCTCACCAGGCGTCATCCCGGTCAGGGCAAAACGACCGACGTAGACGTTGTCCCGCGCCAGCTCAGCCTCCCCTTGGTACAAGTCCAAGGCGATGGAATCCTGATCGGCCTCGGCGGTTACATAGGTCCTGCGGTTGGTGCAGGGAATCTGCTGGTTGCGAGGAATGAGTGGGCTGACCAGCCCGCCGCGCACCTTCACGCTGAGGGCATGAGGGGTGACGCCCCGGGCCAGAACGCGAGGCGACGGTCGACCGATCTCAGCGGCGGCGAAAGCGGCCCCCATGGCCACGAGGCGCTCCCGATGGTTGGGCTCGTAGAGGGGCCGACGGAACATGGTCGACAGCATCTCGTGCACCGCTGGCACACGGGCAGCGCCCCCGAGCACGACGATCTGGTCGATGTCATCGGTGCCCAACCGAATGTCCTCCAATACCCAAGCGCAGGGTGCCCACAAGCTCTCGAGCTCTTCCGCCAGCAAGGTCTGGAAGGCCTCACGAGTCAGGGGAGGATGAGACAGATCTCGCAAGCCCTCTGCCGACTGGATGATCCCGGGCAGCTCGATGGCTGAGCTCGTCAGGCTGCGGGACAGCTGGTGCTTGACGGCAGTGGCAGCCTCTCGAAGGCGGTGCAGGGCTGCCGCGCTCTCGGTGAGATCAATCCCCTGGGTCTGTTGAAATGAGGTCAGCAGGTGGTGGACCAGGCGAATGTCGAAGTCATCGCCTCCCAGCATGGTGTCTCCGGCAGTCGCCAGCACCTCCCATACGGCATCCCGACGCTCCAGGACGCTCACGTCGAAATAGCCTCCGCCGAGATCCAACAGGGCAACCCTTCGGGCTTCGCCAAGCTCACGCTGACACGCGAGCACCGCCGCGGTCGGCGCGTCGATCAACCGCTCAATCCGGAGGCCCGCCATACGGGACGCTTCCAGGATGGCTCGGCGTTGCGGGAGATCCAGATTGGCGGAGACGGCCACCACAGCGCTCTCCACGGTCGCCTCGCAGCAGCGCTCGATCTCTCGCTTCAAGTGACGCAGCAAATATGCGGCAATCTCCTGGGGGCTGACCAGGCGCTCACCGATGCGAACCCAGGCGTCGCCATTGCCAGCCGGCTTGATGCCGTAGGGACTGACGGTAGCCAGCCACGCCACCTCGGGAGCATATTGCTTTCTGCCCAGCAGCCTCTGAGCGCCCGCAACGGCACGCTCGGGATAGACCGACGCGAGCTTCAGAGCGGCCGCCCCAACAAGGACGTCTCCGTCCGGGGTAAAGGTCACGACCGACGGCGTGGAAAAGGCCCCCTGCTGGTCCACGACGGGCAGCATCTCGCCATCCTTGAGGACGTAGGCGCGGCAACCGGTGGTGCCGAAATCGATGCCGACCGCTGCTCTCATGCCAAAGGCGGTGCAAGCAAGCCGCGTGGCCAGTGATCGTAGCCGCCGGAATGGAGGATCATGGGTGCGCCCAGTCTACTCGATCTTCAAGCAAGCGCCTCAACTCACCTCAGAACCAAGGTCCCGACAACCGCCAGCACAATCAAGGCGATGACTGAACCCACGACCCAGCCCAGCCTGCGCGAGGAGGCCCGCCCAGGATGCACGGTCACCGGCACCGACTTATCAGGCGCGGGGATCGGCGTCGCCGATCTCTCGATCGGTGCTGGGTGTTGTCCCAAATCAGTCGCTGGCGCCGCCGAAGCAGCCGCCCTCCTCATCGTCGTCGGTACCGGCCCGAGCTCGCTGAGCATCACGGTCTTGTCCCGAGCCGCTGCGCATAGTGCGCCAGCCAGCGCTTCCATCGATGCGTGACGGTCCGCCGGATCGCGGCTGAGCGCCCCTCGAGCTGCCGCAGCCAACGGCTCGGAGAGCCAGGGCGCCTTGGCACGAATATCCGGGATTGGATGGGTGCCGACAGCGAGCAACAGATCGGTGAGCAACAGGTCCCGAGACCACAAGGGCTCACCGGTCAGCGCGGCATAGAGGGTGGCCCCGAGGCTCCAGATATCGCTCTTCGGGGAAGCGTTCTTGGCGTTCCGTGCCTGTTCTGGCGACATGTAGAGCGGCGTGCCCACCACGTCGCCGATCTTGGTGATGTCGTGGGGTTGAGCTTCGAGCTCCCCGGTAGGGGTGCGCTTGACCAGGCCGAAGCCACAAATCTTGACGATGACCTCGCCCCAGGGAAGCTCTTGCAAGAACAAGTTGCTCGGCTTCAAATCCCGATGAACGATGCCTTGCTCGTGGGCCACTTGCAGACCCCGGCACGCCTGCAAGAACAAGGGCACGACCACCTTCGGTTCAAGTGCCCCGTGCTTCTGAATCAGCCGCTCCAGATCGATACCATGGAGCAGCTCAGTCACGATGAACGGCTGGTTCAGCTCCTCGTCGAAGGCAGCGTCCACCAGCTTGACGACATTTCGGTTCTCAACCGCCAGGAGCGAGCGCGCTTCGCGGACGAAGCGGTGGACCGCGTTGGGATCGTTTCCCGCAGCCTCCGGGTCGAGCACTCGAACGACGAAGCGGTTCCCCTCAGGCCCGAGGGCCTCGTAGAGGGCGCCGGTGCCCCGACGGCCGAGTCGCCTCAAGAGAGTGTAGCGACCACCGAGCACCTTGCCCAGCAGCGGCTCGGTGGGCTCGCTCGATACCGCGGGCACCTGGCTGGCTGGGACTCCCGGCTCCCAGACCTCCACCGACGCAACTTTGGTCGCCACGACCTTACGACACAGCGCCGGCACTGGCTCGAGCATCATCGCAGTGAGATCACTGCAGCCAAGCGAAAAGGGCTCCAGCGCGGCCCTCAGCTCGTGGGTGCTTGGGCAGCGCTGCGTCTCATCGCGGATCAGCGCTCCGTGCACGACCTTGGCGAGCCCCGAGTCAATCCAGGGGGCACGTTCCTGCAGCGGCGTAATCGGCTTGCTGTTGATCGCCAAATGGAGGTCGGCGAAGGTGCGCTCGTCCTCGAAGGGGACCTGGCCGCTGAGCGCGTGGTAGAGGGTGGCCGCCAGACCCCAGACGTCGCTACGGGCATCGACCACCTTGGCGTTCCGCGACTGCTCTGGAGACATGTAGTGGGGGGTCCCCATAATGCAGCCCGCCCGGGTGATCCCTTCGTCCGCAGCGACCTGTTTGGCGAGCCCGAAGTCGAGAACCCGGACGGTAACGCCGCCAGTCCTATCGTGGTCGAGGTAGAGATTGGCCGGCTTGATGTCCCGGTGAATGACCATCGAACGGTGGGCCACCGACAAGCCTTCGCAGGCCTGCATGACGATGCGTACGGCGACCGTCGGATGTAGGGGCCCAACCTGTTCGAGGAGCTGCTCTAGGTCCAGCCCCGACAGCAACGGCATCACCAGATAGGGAATGGATAGATTGGCATCCATTCCCGAGTCCACCACCGAGACGATGTGCTCACTAGCCAGAGTCGAAGCAACCCGCGCTTCGCGCACGAAGCGGGTCAGCCACTGGGGATCGCCCTCTCGTTGCTCAAGCGCCAGCAGGACCTTGAGGGCCACTCGCTCGCCACCGGGAGTCGAGGCCTCGTAGACCGCGCCCATAGCGCCTGAACCGAGGAATCGGATCAGAGTGTAGCGCTTGCCGAGGACCGTCTCGACCGGAGGCGCTGCGCTGGCTCGTGACTGAGATTGCATCGACTCGGCGCCTTGTCGCAACCTCGAGTGTAACCCCTTGGGGCCCAGCGGCGCACCGGTCTGTCACGCACCCATGGGTTTTTCAACCGCCTGGTTGGGCACCTTGCTTGACGATGCGGAATTCGACCCGGCGGTTCTTCTCCCGCCCCTCGGGCGTGGCGTTGCTACCGAGCGGGATGGTGGCTCCAAATCCGCGAACCGAGAGGCGGTCAGTGGTGATGCCCTTGCTAATCATGTACATGCGAACGCTCTTGGCCCGTTCTTCGGAGAGCATCAGGTTCTTACCCGCATCGCCGGTGTCGTCAGTATGCCCCTGAATCTCGACGAGCTGGATGTGGGGCCCCTTGGCGAGCGTGTCGGCAACCTGATCGAGGATGGGCCACGACTTCGGCAACAACACCGCATTGCCCGTCTCGAACTCGATGCGATCGCTGATGGTGATGTATTGAACCGCAGGTGCGGGCGCCGGCACCGGCGGTGGGGTCGCTGCCGGCGGGGGCGGTGGAGGTGGTTCGGCGGGTCCCACGGTCAGTGATCCCTTGGCCTTGCAGCCCATCACTGCGGCCATCGAAAGTACCCACGCTGCGAGGATTGTCTTTCTCATCTCGATGCGATCTCCTTGCCCGAGGTAGCGAGGATACCCGCGCCGCGTCAAGCGTGGACCGGGTTCGGCTCGCCGGGTTGCTCTCCAGGCTTCAGGGCTTGGCGCGCTTCCGGGCTCGTTTGAAGAGCTTCATGAAGGTCGTCCGCTCGCCGCCTTTGGGGAAGCCCGATTGGTCGAACAGCCGGGCCGCGCCGCCTCGAGCGAGACAGTTGATGGCCTTGGTGTAGTCCTTCAGCGCTTGCTCAGCCGCATCGTCATCGTTGCCGTTGACTGCCGGACCGAGCTTGGCGAGCACTTGTTCGAAGTCGCATTTGGCCACGGTCTTGGGCGCCTTGAGTGGGGCTGCCGACTCACAGCATCGGTCCCGGATGACGACATAGGCCGCCATCCCGTACCAACCAATGGTGGACCACTCGTGCATCCCGTCGGTGACACCTTTCATGCCGCCGCCTGACAGAACGACCACCGTTCGGATCTCGAGCGACCCCTTGTGGGGATTGGTGACCTTACACAGGAAGCCCAGCTTGGGTTGGCGGCCAACGAAGGTGTCCTCAGGAAAGAACGTCTCCATGCAGGCCCGCACGTCGCCGGGGGAAGCCGCCGCCGAGGCCGTGCTGCTGGCAGCTGCCGAATTGACCGCAGACGCCGACGTGGTAGGTGCCTCAGCACTAGCGGCCGAGCTCGCGCTCGCCGCCGGATCCGCGGGGGACTCACTCGCTGAAGGCACCGACGAGGCCGTCATCACAGGGGTCGGTGCGCTTGCAGCGCTTCCGGCCGTCCCAGAGGGCACGGTCGAGCTTGCCGTCGGTGGAGCCGAGGAGGTCAACCGTCCGACCCACCGCGTGAGCGCGTCGTGGATACCCAAACCAAGGGGGTCGTGAAGCACGAAGAGCGCCCCTCCCGCACCGGCCACGGCCAAGAGCAGCAGTAGCACCAACGTCTTGCCGCGCCGCAACTCAGGGACCGCCGTCGACACGAGCAAGGCTTCGGCGCTGGCCGAGGGGATCGCCTCTGCAACCTTGGGCTCAACGGGAGCAGACTTGGCCACCGCCGGAGCCAGTGCTCCTCGCGGGGCCGGCAACGGGGCGAGCTTGCGCTCGACTGGCAGCCTAGGCTTGGGCTGGACCGGCGGCGCAGGCTTGCGCTCGACTGGCGGCGCAGGTTTGGGCTGACCGACCGGCGCGGCTGGCTTGGCCGGGGTGGGCGCCGGTTTTATTGCCCGGCGAGGGGGAGGCCGCGGAGGCTTGGCTGCTGGCTTCCCGACCGCCGGAGCGGCGGGGGGCGCAGGAGCCTCGTCTGGAGCGGTGACCACCGCCCCTCCCAACAACTCCTGGCTCAACCGTGCGTCGGCGTCAGGCTCAGACTCGTCCTCGACGCTCGACTCGTCATCGAAGGACGGGATGACGTCTTCCTCGAGCTGAGTTTCCTCGTCATAGACATCGTGAAGTACATCGATATCATCGTGCGACGCAGCCTGGCCCCTGGCTGGCGGTGGTGCGATCCGCCCCGGTGGCGGGGGTAGGGCCGCCGGCCGGCCCGCCGGAGTCGGTCCGCCGGGGGATGGCGCCGCCGCCGCCGCTGCCTCTTTCCGCTTGAGCGCCTCGACCGCCTTGATCAGCTCATCGGGAAGCTCCCGGACTGCGGTGAGCTGATCTTCACCGTCATCCGAATCCTCATCGTCCCAGTAGTCCCCATCCTCCGACCCAGCATCTGGCTTGCCGTAGCTCAAGGGTGCCAGATCACCGACCGATGCATCCAAAGCAACAAGGGCCTGGTGCAGCTCACCGATGGAGGTCACTCGCTCGTTGAGGTCGCGGGCGAAGAGCCGGTCCAAGATGCGCTGGAGGCGGTCGTCACCTACGTCGAAAACCGCCAACGGTGCCGGTGGTGGCCCCAGCAGGCGCCGCTTGACGGCCCGAGCCGTGGTGCCTGGAAAAGGCAAAGTGCCGGTGAGCAACTGGTAGAGGGTCACCCCAACAGCCCAGACGTCATTGGCCGGCGAACGGGTACCGCCCTCGGTACGTTCCATCGAGTAGTACGCCGGGTCATCAGTCAAATCGGCGGTGTCGAGCAGGAACCCTTCGGTCGTGCAGTCAGGCGCCTCAATTTGCAGCGCCTTCGCGGAAACACGCCCATGAGACACCCTGAGGCCATGAATGGGCTCCAACGTGGCCGCGAGTCGGGCGATCCAGCCGACGGCGTCGTGGGCGCTCAGTGGCCCCTCGCGCACAATGTACGTGGCGAGCTTCTCCATGATGGGGGACTACCTGTAGAGGGATCCTTTCGTCCTGATCTCAACAATTCTAGCCATGACCAGCCCTAACCGGCGCATTTGTTGCGCCAATTCAAGGTGGCGTCACCGGAGTCCGGGGCACACCATCGGTACCACGTAGCTCGTTTTCCAGCGTCTGCATCACCGCTAGTAGCACCTTCTCGGCATAGGGGAGCGCGACAATCTGTACCCCGACGGGCAAACCCACGCTGGCCCGGTCGATGTCCACAACCTTACGTTCCACTCGGTCACGGGGAGGCGGGTATTGGCCCACGTCATCAGCTCGAACCGTGGTGACGGGCACGATGCCCGCCGGGAAGTTGAGCAACGTCCAGCGAAACTCGGCCCCGAGGGATAGGGCAAAATCGCCGGACTGGCGGTGACCCAGCGCAGGAACGACGTGGGGCGGACAGAGCAGCGCGTCCAGGCCCTGCTCGCGCCACCGATCGAACTCAGCCAGGCGCAACTCGGTGCGACGTTGGGTCAGCGCCCACAGTTGGTCGACCCTCTTCTCGCCCAAGCAAGACAGTAACCGTGACACCCGATGCTCACCCAGCCGCTCAGCGACCATGGCCGCCAGCTTGCGAGCCGTCGCCGGCAACCTCATCATCATCCGTGAAGGCTTCAGCTGCGGGCTGCTCTCCTCGCCGGCGAGCCGGGCGTCGACTGTCCGCCCGCCGTCGGCGGATATCGCTGCAAGCCACAGGAAAATCACCTCGTCGCTAGGCACCGGCCGGTAACGCACGAGCTTGGCACCGGCGCTCTCGAGGGCCTGCTTCGCGGTCCGGAGCCCCCGCCGCAATGACTCGACTGGCATCAAGAAATCATCGTCGTCCAGATAGCCGATGGTGAGCTGGCTCACCTCGACCGCCGTCGGGTCGCCGGCCGGTATGGGGGGCACCAGGGGGTCCCGCTGTCCCTGCTCGAGCGGATCGAGGGCCTGCCAGAGCAGCCGCACATCCTCGACCCCACGGGTTAGACAGCCAATCTGGGCTCGCACCAGCTCCTGCCCGCGGAGAGCGGAGTTCGATCCCCGGTTGGACCAGCGGTCCAAGGTGGGCTTGAAACCAACGACGCCACAAAAGTGGGCTGGAATGCGGATCGACCCACCGATGTCGGTGCCGATGCCCAGAGGACTCATCCCGGTGGCCACCGCGGTGGCCTCCCCGCCGCTCGAGCCCCCAGCAGCTCGCTCCAGGTTCCACGGATTGTTCGTCACGCCGAACACCGCATTTTCCGTCTCTTGGGCCAGGAGTAACTGGGGCACGTTGGTCTTCCCGAGGACGATAGCGCCCTTGCGGCGTAGCAGGTCGACCAACACGGCATCCTCAGTGGCAGGCTGGCCACACAGGGCGCGGATCCCCAGGGTTGCGTCGGTTCCCGCCACATCGATGTTGTCTTTGATGGTGACCACCAAGCCATGCAGCGGCCCTAGCGATTCACCACGGGCACGGGCTTCATCTGCCTGTTTGGCTTCTTGTCGTGCCTCGTCCCGGACCAAAACGAAGGCGTTCAGCTTAGGGTCCACCTCGGTCCGCCGAGCGGACAGCGCTTCGACGATGTCGACCGAGGAGAGCTGCCGAGCGGCCAACCGCTCGAGCAACTCGGTGGCACTGAGCTCATGGATGGTCATCAGCTGAGAGCATGCCACAAATCGTGGCGGGTCCCAGTGTGGTGACGCCACAATCCGCGACCCAATTCAGGGGCCCCCTGGCAAAGCCCACCAAGGCGCTAGCCCACCAGACTCGTCAGGGCTTGCTGAAAGCGCGCGACCCACCGGGCTGGCAGCAGGAGGTCTGTTTCAGCCCACTGATGAACTCGCCAAGCCACGCGCCGCAGTTGAAGGCCACATAGCCCTCGCCATCATCAATGGTCGCCCCACGGGCCCCGGTGACCTCCGACACGACGGCTCCCACGACCAGCCCGCCGATCGTCTTATCCGGCACGGCGAGACCATCGCACCAGAGGTCCTCGATGGTCTGAAGCTGCGCCATGAGAGCGCTGCGGTGCTGGCAGCACAGTGCGTACTGCCGCGTGCCGCCGGAAAAGGCGACCTCGATCAGCATCCCCGAGTCACGCCCCTCGGCTCCGCAGCTGGCCACACAGGACAGCTCGAAGCTGGCGTCGGGCGGAGCGACCGTATCCAGATAGGCCGGGGTACAGCTCAGTGACAGGCCCAAGCCAACGAGGGCTACCAGCTTGTTCATAGGGTCACGAACCCTAGCACCAGAGCGTGAGCCACCCTAGCGGGCCGAGGCTGGTCCGCTCAGACGACCTGGACCGCTCCATGGGTCGCAGCCAAGTCGCGCTAGGAGCGAACCGATTTCGGCGCGAAGCTCCCTCGAATCGTCATGGTCACGACGAGCGAGCGCGAACCCACCGTCTGCCTCCAGCCGACGGCCGCGGGCAAAACTGATGTGGGTCGCAAGCGCGACCACAACGAAGATCAGGTGCTGGTCGTCGACGAGTTCGGTCTGTTTGCCGTGGCAGACGGGATGGGAGGCCATGACGCTGGCGACGTGGCCAGCGCGATTACTGCGGCGTCACTAGAAGACTTCTTCGCCTCGCCGCCCACGGGCGACAACCTAGCCGAGGCCTTCGAAGACCTCCCTGCTGGGGCGCAACGCCTGGCGTCGTCGATTCTGCACGCCAACCGCCAAGTCTACGGCAAGAGCGGTCGTTCGGCTCATCAAGGTGGGATGGGGTCGACCGTGGTGGCCGTCCACGTCTCCGAGGAGGAGCAACAGATCCACATCGGCCACGTGGGCGACAGCCGTTGCTACCGTCTGCGGGATGGCGCCCTCGAGCAGCTCACCCCCGACCACTCGATGGTCAACGAAGCCCTCAAGCTCAACCCGAACTTGAGCGAAGACATCCTCAAACAGCTGCCCACCAATGTGGTGACCCGCGCCCTGGGCACCAAAGAATCGGTCGAGCCAGACATTCGCACCGAGCCGCTGGTCGCTGGCGACCTCTATCTGCTGTGCTCCGATGGTCTCACCGGCGAAGTATCGGACGAGGAAATACACTTCGCGCTGGAGGATCAGGACGACATCAGCGACACCTGCGAGCTGCTGGTAGCCATGGCCAACGAGGCAGGGGGCCGCGACAACGTCACGGCCTTGCTGGTTCGCATCGATGGGCCCGATGGACCAGTCGCAGCGCCGGAATACACTGATGTGCCCATCGTCGTCGACGAAGATGAGGACGAGCTGCCCCCGCCCCCGCCGCCAGCGGATGAGCAGGCCGCTACCGTGGAGCACGCCTTCGTCGAGGTCGAAGACGACGACGATGACCTGCCCCCGCCTCCGCCCCCAGCAGATGAGCAAGCGGCTGCCGTAGAGCACGCCTTCGTCGAGGTCGAAGACGACGAGGATGACCTGCCCCAGCCGCCGTCGGATAGCGAGGCCGACGGCGAGGTCGAGGCCGTCGAGGTCGAGGTCGAGGAAGA
>JAUVCD010001117.1 GCA_030590865.1 Myxococcales bacterium
GCGTCAAGGAACTCGCTCAAGCTCATTTTACGCCGGCGACGGAGTGCAGGGAGCCGCGAGCGAAAGGTGGCCAGCCGCTCACGGAGCACCGGAAGATTGGGCGAGGCTCCGACCCGCGCTTGGAGGAAATAGGCGTCAAAAAGATCGCGCAACAAGCGCCTTTCGTTCCAGGCGGCTAGCTTGTGGGCCAGCGCCAGGTCGGGCGCCATGATTCGTACGATTTGGGAGGGAATCCCCTGCGGCTCGGCCAGCGCCGCAGTGGCCATTGGGACGGAGTCGCAGTCGTGGGCCACCGCAACCTCGACCTGGACGCCGACTCCGTCCAGGCGGACATCGGCGCGGATCATTTTCGAGTGGATGCGCATCGAAACAGAGGCCCCATCGAGCTCTGAAAGGAGGCCTTCGACGACGGGCAGGGCTTCGCGCTTGGAGCCGAAAGGTGCGAGCACGAGATCCACGTCGTTGGTGTGTCTCGGACTGTCGAGCAGCCGCAGGCTCATCCCCCCCTTGAGGATGAAGCATTGCTCAAAGGCCTCGCCAAAGCGATGGATGACCCAGAGCAGCAACCCCTCGCGGGTCGCGGGCCTCAGTGGCTGGGTTGGTTTGAGCCTACTCGGACTCATCGAGCACTCCCTGGACAAAGGAAACGAATTTGGGATTCCGGTAGACGCCTAGATAGTCGGTCAGCCGCGGTCGGTCCAGGGCGGACAAGTTCAGGTCCGAGTAAACGTCGAAGAGATAGCGCCTTCCACGTAGGTGGAAATACAGGGTGTCGAGGAAAGCTTTCTCAGGTGTGGCCCAGCGAACACCAGCTTCGGTATCGAAGCCGAACAGGAGGTGTTCAGCGACGCCGAGGTGCAAAATGGTGTAGCCCAGCCCTTCGTATTTCCGACTTCTGCCGCGCTTGATAGCAGAGATTTTGCGCTCAGCAGTTGTTCCCACGATGAGTTGCTTTGCCAGTGCCGCGCCGAGGCTAATGTAGGAGTCGGGCGCCAGGCGCTGGCTCAAGGTCGCCAAGTCGAAGGATGCCGGCAGGACGTACCAACCCCGCACGAAGCGTTTGAGCACATCTTGATCCTGCAGAGCGCGGATGCGTCGAACGAATGCCGACGCATGCTTTTCTCCAAGGAGCGTTTGCAAGTCTCCTTTAGAAAACACCCCGCGCTGAGCAGGGCCCATCGCCTCGATCGCGCGTATGTCTTTGGCGAGCTTCATGACGACATATAAAATACATATATGTATCTTTTGTGTCAACATGTAATCGATGCCAATCCTGGCAACCCAACCAGCCAGGAGGCTCCGGTTCTCTGACGATAAGCACTTCCATATGGTTACAGTGGATTCGATCGCATTACGGCTTCCACAACCCCCAAATGGGGGCGGCCCTCCTCGTGGCGCTACTGCGCGCGACCCTGGCTACGGGCGGCTACGCAGTGATCATCGAGAGCCTGGGCAAAACCATTCGAGACGGTGGGGATTGGCGGGGATTTTCTGCGCAACAGCCCACGCCTCGTTGGGTCAATGGATGAAGGCCGAGGAATGCGTCCGGACGCCATGCTATCGTTGAACC
>JAUVCD010000847.1 GCA_030590865.1 Myxococcales bacterium
GATGAATGAGGCCAACAGCAATCGGCCTTCGCCTCTGGGCCATTCGCAGGGCGCTGAGCGCGAGTTCCGTGTTGATGCGATCCGACATCGACCAGCCAACTACACGGCGCGAGTACAGGTCCAGAAGGATGGCCAGGTAGAGCCAGCCGTCGCGAGTCGGCACATATGTGATGTCGCCGACCCAGGCTTGGTTTGGAGCGCCCGCAGAGAAATCTCGAGCCAGCAGGTTCGGCGCAATCCGATGCTTATGACGTGAGTCGGTCGTCTTGCGAAATCGCCTCGGTGTGTGGCCGTGAAGGCCCTCCTGGCGCATTAGACGGGCCACGCGTTTGCGGCCGACACGGTGACCGCGAGCCCGCAGCTCATGATGAATTCGCGGGCTCCCGTACCGACCCTTATGCTGGCCGTATATCTCTCGGACCTCAGCAGTCAGTTTCTCGTCGTCCTGGGCCCGCTTCTGCCTGACGTCAATCAATAATCCCATCACCGACAACTACATTTCCCCACGGGTTGAGGGGGGCGAAGCCCCCCGGATCGTTCCGATTCCGCTAAGAGGAATCGGACTCCTTTCTGCCCGTGGGCCGCAGGCCAGCGGGCCCACCCCCGAGGGGGTGGCGGTGTAGGTGCTTTCTGTACACCTGTTCACTTTTTCCCCTTCTTCCTCTTGCTTCGCTTGTTGCGTGCTTCAGCGTCCTGTTTGCGGATACTCGGGCCTTCGAGGTTCAATATGGCGCTGTGATGGACCACGCGGTCAATGGCCGCTGCGGTGGTCATCGGGTCCTTGAAGATGCGGTCCCACTGCGAGAAAACGAGGTTGCTGGTGATCATCACAGAGCGGCGCTCGTAGCGCTGTCCCAGGAAAGTGAAGAGCACCTCCATCTCGTCTCGGTCCTGCTGCACGTAGCCGAGGTCGTCGAGGATCACGGCATCGAAGAGGTCCAGCTTCCGCAGGTCGTCCTTGAGCGTCAGGTCGCGCTTGGCTGCAAGAAGCTGCTGGACGAGCAGGTAGGCAGGGATGAAGAGCACCCGGTAGCCCCGGTTGATCATCTCGTGGCCAATGGCGCACACGATGTGCGACTTGCCCCGACCCGGCAGGCCGAAGCAGAGCACGTTTTCGGCCCGCTTCGCAAAGCCGCCGTCGCACAGCCCAGGGAGTTGGCGGCGCACTTTGGCCGGGACACGCTTGAGGTCCAGCGTATCCAAGGTCTTGTCCGCGGGCAGTTGTGATGCCTTGCGGTTGCGTTCGATTCGGCGCTGCGTGCGGCTTGACAGCTCCAGCTCGACGAGCTGGTGCAGGTACTCGCTACAGCTCCAGCCGTCGCGCTCAGCCTGCTGTGCAAAAACCTCGTGGTGCTCGACGAAGCCGGGCAGCTTTAGAGCGCGCAGCATCAGCGCCAGGCCAGCGGTTTCGGCCTGGCCGGTAGTGGTCATCGATGCGCTCATGACTCCACCTCCTGGTGTTGCTCCAGTAGCGAATCGTACTCGGCCGGGTCGGGCCTGTAGGGCTCCATATCCGGTATCTCGGGCGTTTGGGGCTGCACTGCGGCTTTGACCAAATCCGCCAATGGCAGCTCTCCGGCGGTCAGCAAACCCACCAGCGTACGCTCAACGGCCTCCTGGCTCACCGCCGCGGCACGGTGCAGGATGCGCAGATATTCGATGTCGGCATCCCGTCCCTCACCAAGCCCCTCGCACAGCTCGTCGTAGGCCCGCCGAAAAGTCAGCGTGGGAAACAGCTCCTCCCGGTAGCGATAGCGGAGAAACGCTCCCGGCTTCTGCACCATCGACCAGATGATGTGGCGGTAGTCGATGCGGTGACCGTGGCGACCGTGAAGCCGCTCGATATTAAGCAGGTGCTCGCCGCCGTAGCGGACATCGAGCCGGTCATCGTAGACGTGCACGCGCACCCGCTCCCCCTTGAGCCGGGAGGGCACTGAGTAGGTATTGCGTTTGACCCGGATGGTGCTGCCCTGGCTCACGCCCACATTCTCCACGGTGAATTCCGGCAGCCGACTAACTTGCAACGGACGCATCACCTTCAGCTCTTCGGCGACCCGGTCAGAGCGCTGGAAGTTGTTCTTCTCAGCGACCCGCTGCACCCACGCTTCGTAGACCGCAGCGCTGGCGAAATCCCGACTCCCGCGCAGTATCAGGTGCTGCTCCAAACAGCGCTTGAAGGCGCCGTTTGAAGCTTCTACGTCGCCATTTTGCTCCTTGGCTCCCACCGCGATGGTGCGGGGGGTCATCCCGAAGTGAGTGACAAAGCTCTTGTAGCCTTCGTTGAAGTCGCGCTTGCCGGGCTTGACCTGGTGCGTGGCCGCCGTCGTGTTGTCTGTCTGATGCGTCTTCGGCACGCGACCCAGCCGGAAAAGGGCCTCCTGGACTCCCCGCCTCAACGAGGCCAGCGACTCCGAGCGGCAGACCGTCGCCCACTCCCAGTTGCTGTAGGGCAGCACCGGGTGGCACAGCAGGTGGTCGAAGGGCTCCCCGTCGATGGTGATGCCCAGCTCGTTGGCATTTGTGTAGTCGGTCTGCATCGCCTCGCCCGGTCGATGCAACTGCTCGAAGAAAAGCTCCTTGTCTGGTCCCTTGGTCGCCCGCCAGCGCTTCACCCTTCGCTGAAAGGTCCGCACCTGACCTTCCTGGTAGTCGTCGGGGTAGCTGTCCACCAGCCACCCAAACAGGGCCTTGGCCTCCAGGCTAGGGGCGTCCCGAAGCTTCTCCTCGACCTCCGGCCAGTGCGCCTCGAAGGGGTCCGGCCGCGTGCGCCAGGTCCGCTCAGCCGCCCTCTGCTGCGAGGGCATCTCACCCGAGTCCAGGTACTTACGCCCGGTCTTGCGGTCGATACCAGCCTTCATCGCCGCGAAGCTTACATTGCCTGTCTTGCTGAATTCCTCCATGAACTTCCTCACTTGTGCATCTGTTACAGTCACCAATGGCCTCCTTGCCAAGCTGCAAGGAGTATCGGTCACCCACCGTCAACAGACCGCCGCCAAGTGGGGAAATGTAATTGTCGTCAGTGGGCGCATTGACTCATCGAAAATGTTACCGAGCTGGCCCCCGTTGCCTCATGAGAATGTTACCCGACGGCGATGTCGTCGGGAGGGCACATGAGGAGACCGCTGAGCATGGCTGCAAGAGAAGAGTTGATACAGGCGCTGCGAGCACGATATAGACTAGCAACGCGGGCAGAGAAGTCGAAGATACTGAATGAGATTGAGAGGTTGACGGGCTTCCATCGAAAGCACGCCATCAGACTCATGAGCACCGATCCTGAGAAGAAGACCAAGGCAGCGAGGTCTGGACGCCGGGTATACGACGAGGCAGTTCGTGACGTTCTCGTCATTCTGTGGGAGACGACGGACCGGCTGTGCGGGAAACGACTCAAGGCGGCAATCCCGCACCTCGTTGAGTCAATGGAGCGCCACGGCCACTTGGA
>JAUVCD010000987.1 GCA_030590865.1 Myxococcales bacterium
GCCCCGCCGCACCTCCGAACAGAATGAGCGTGTGCTGCCTGAGGTCGTACCCCTTGGCCACCGAGATTTGCCGGATCGCCTCGGCCATGTGTTGGCAAGCCACCTCGAAGAACCCCGAGGCGGCCTGCTCGACGTCCGCGAGGCCAGCACGGCGGGCGACATCCATCAGCGCTTCGGTGACCGGGTCACCTTGGAGCGGGAAGGGGAAACGATCGGGGAGCACCCTGCCCAGGGCGAGATTGACGTCGGTCACCGTCAGCTCGACCGCTTCCGGGCGGCCGTAGCAGAGCGGACCAGGTTGAGCTCCCGCGCTGTCCGGCCCGACTCCGAAGCGCTGTCCGTCGAAGCGGCACACTGAGCCGCCACCCGCCGCCACGGTGTGCAGCGCCAGCATCGGAGCGCGGATCCGAACACCTGCTGTCTCTGTCTCATAGGTCCACTCAGGACCGCCGGCCAGTCGGCAGACGTCGGTCGAGGTGCCGCCCATGTCGAAGCCGATGACCTGGTCGATCCCGACGGTCTCGGCGATTCGAGCACAAGCCACTACGCCGCCTGCCGGGCCAGACAGCACTGCGGCCGGGCCACCGAAGGAGCTGGCCTCGACCAAGCCGCCGCTGGACTGCATCACCTGCAAGTTGCACCCCGCAAGCTCGCCCGCCAGGTCGGCGAGGTGTTGGCGGAGCAAAGGCGTCAGATAGGCGTCCACTACCGCCGTGTCGCCTCGGGCCAGCATTCCGATTTCAGCGTCCAAGGCATGGGACAGGGCCACATGAGAAAACCCCGCCGCGGTGGCCAGTTCACCGATCGCCAGCTCCAACTCTGGGGCGGCATAGGCGTGCATCACGACCACGGCGACGCTGTCGACCTCTTTGGCCAGCTGCCGCAGGTCGGCCTGGAGCGTTGTCAGGTCGGGGCGTTGAATCACCGTGCCGTCCGGCGCTGCTCTGGCGTCGACTTCCAATACTCGGTCGTAGAGGACCGACGGCTTGATCACGTCCAGGGCAAACAGCGCAGGTCGGGCCTGGGTGCCAATCTCGAGCAGATCCGCAAAGCCCCGAGTGATCACCAGGGCGCAGGGGCGGCCGCGGCGCTCGAGCAGGGCGTTGGTGGCCACGGTGGTCCCCATGCGCAGGTCGCAAGGCGGTATCGGTTGGTCTGGCTCGAGCCCGAGGATCTGCCGAATGGCGAGCAGGGGCGCGCGGTCTGAGCTGAGCACCTTGGCGACATGGACCTCACCGCCAGGGGCCCGGCCCAGGCAGTCGGTGAAGGTACCGCCCCGATCGATCCAGAACTCCCAGCGAGCGGCCGG
Source organism: Myxococcales bacterium (assembly GCA_030590865.1). Taxonomy (GTDB): domain Bacteria; phylum Myxococcota_A; class Polyangia; order Polyangiales; family Polyangiaceae; genus JAPYTK01. The sequence goes on from JAUVCD010000987.1 coordinate 1,310, forward strand.
GGGCATCACTTGGCGTTCGGCTTGCAGACCTTGCCGAGCTTGGGATCGCTGACGCACTTCTTGGAGCAGCAGTCACTGCCGAAGGTGCATTTGCGGCCCTGGGGCACGCAGGTCCAACTGGCATCCTTCGGCTTGCAGACTTTGCCGAGCTTGGGATCGTTGACGCAGGTCTTGGAGCAGCAGTCGCTGCCGAAGGTGCACTCCCGACCTTCGGGCACGCAGGTCCAGCTGGCGCCTTTGGGCTTGCAGACCTTGCCGAGCTTGGGATCGTTGACGCACTTCTTAGAGCAACAGTCGCTGCCGAAGGTGCACTCCCGACCCTCGGGCACGCAGGTCCACGAGCCGGCGGGTGCGGCGGTGTGGCCCGCACCCTTGCGGTCATCGGCGGCAGCCTCGGGGGCGGTGGTCGCTGCGCCAATGGCACAGGCCAGCCATAGCGACCATGGGGCGATCAAGCCGCCGCGGCTCCCCTGAACGATCGTGGTCACGACATCGAGACTATAGCATTCGGCTGCGCCTCGTGCCCGACTCGGCGGTCCTGGTCGCCGGTAGCCAGCCCCAGCGGACGAGGCTCGCCTAGGGCATGCAGCAGATGGTGACCGGGTCGGTGGGGCTGGCGCTGCCGACGGCCGTCCCGGGGATGGAAGCGCACGAGCCGGAGCCACTTGCCGTGCCGATGTACTCGATGCTTCGCAGACTCATGTACGGGGGGGGCGGTGGCGTCGGATCCGGCGGCAGGGACGCACATTGGGAGACCGAGGTGAGCGTCACCTCGTCTGCCATGCAGCTGGTGTCCGTGTAGAGCTTGAGGGTGCCCACGCAGCTGGTGCCGACCGGATCGAGGCAGCTACAATTGGTGCATTCTCGCGAGTCGTCGACGCCTTGGTAGTAGAAAAGTTTGTCCGAATAGGGTCCTGACGGACAGCTCAGATTGCCATCCCGATGAATGCACACCGTGTCGTAGAACGGCACCGCCGGTCGAGGTACACAGACCCCGGGGCCGCAGCCACCGCCCGTGTCGGGATTGCCGCAGGCCCGGACCTGGTCGGTCCACTGGAGCGAAGGGAGCGTGGGTGGGCCGCTGGCACTGGGCAGGCAGGCCCCGCCACCGGCCGGTGCTGTCTCCCAGCGCACGCCGGCTGGATCGATGCTGGAGGTGCTGAAGGCCTGGCAGATGCCGCCGGCAACGGTGAGCGTGCCCCCACCGCCGGTGCAGGTGCCGTTGGAGTAGAAGCCCGCGCTGGCCACTTGGC
>JAUVCD010000114.1 GCA_030590865.1 Myxococcales bacterium
ATCAAGGTGGGAGCGACGGCAGCTCGTCTGCACCCTGGACGACCATCGGTCAGGCCTTTGCTGCTGCGGCGCCTGGGGCGACCATCGCGGTGGCGGAAGGGAGCTACGTCGAGGAGATCGATATTTCGGGCAAGGCGGTGACCTTGTGGGGACGATGTCCAGCGCTCGTCGAGATCGTCGGCCCCTCGGACGACGTTGCCACGGTCTTCGTGCACGAGGGGGCCGACGGCGCCCAGATCCGAGGCCTCTCGCTCCGCGGCGGCGCCTTGCCCTTAGGCGTTTCCGGCGCCACCGACGTCGTGGCCGAGCAGCTCGTCATCGCCGACGGTGTGGTGCGTGGTATCGAAGCGCACTCGGTGCTCGGCGACACGAGCTTCACGCTGCGCGGCTCGTTGCTCGAGAACAACAACGCCACCGGGCTGTTGATCGCCGGCATCCCGGCAACCGTCGAAGACTGCGTCATCCGGGACACGCAACCTGATCCGGCCGACCAGACACGGGGACGGGGCGCGGTGTTTCAGCACTATCCGACGGGCATGACCCAGGCTGACGTCGTGGTGCGGCGCTCGGTCTTCGCCCGCAACGTCTACGAGGGCGTCACCGTGCTCGCGTCCAATGTCTCGCTGGAACAAACCGTCGTCATCGACACCACCGCGCAGGTGTCTGACGGCCGCGGCGGTCGGGGCATCAACATCACCGACGACTTTCCTTACGGCACTGGCCTGCTGTCGGACGTGACCATCCGTGACTCCTTCACGGCCCGAAACGTGGACGCCAACATCTCGGTGTTTGGCTCCACGCTGGACTTGAGCACGACCACCATCCGCGATGCCCAGCCCGACGGGCTAGAGGGCAACTCTGGAGCCGGTATCATCGTCCAAATCGACCCTCAAACCGACGTCACCAGCCAGGTGCAGATCCGCTCAGTCGTCATTGATGGCGCAATCCAATGCGGCATCGTGGTCGGCGGCGCCGAAGTAGAGGCTAGTGCTGTGGTGGTGCGCAACGTCGAAGGGGTGTTCCCCTTCGGCGGGTTGGGCTTTCATCTTCAAGATTATCTCGGGCACCCAGCCAAGCTCACGCTCAGCGGAGCTGTCTTGCGTGACACCAGGGAGGCTTCGTTGGTCGCGGTCGGCGACTCCCAGGTCGTGCTCAGCGGCGTGCTCGTCCGCGACTCGCGAGAGCGCGCCTTCGACGGCCTGTTCGGCGATGGCATTGCGGTCTTCGCCGTGGCCGACAAGCAGCCACAGGTGACGATAAACTATGGCCACATCGAGACGAGCACGCGAGTGGCGCTGAGCAGCTTTGGATCCATCGTCGGTGTGAGCAACACGCGCTTCGAGTGCAACCCAATTGATCTCGATGCCGAGGCCCTTGGCATTTTCCAGGCCGAGTTGCTCGACCAGGGAGGCAACAGCTGTGGCTGCGACACCGACGACACGGTCTGCAAGGTGTTGAGCACCGGCTTGACGCCCCCCGACCCGCTCCCGCCTGAAGATCTGTACTGAGGCCCACTGGAGTTCAGGTGCGAGGTGCTTAGGGTGGCCACTTCGCCACAGAGCGGCGCTTTCGCAGAAAAAGTACTCTCTGATGGGTGGCTCATGTTCCTTCGGGCTCCGGTGCTGTGCTGCCTGATCGTCGCCCTCACGGCCGGCTGTGGTGACGAGCCTGAGCCAGTGGTGGAGCCGCTCCCATCGGCTGGCTGCGTGCCTGGAGAGCGACCGCTCGACGATGGCCAATGTCAGCCCGCTGGGATCCCGTCAGACGGCTGCGGCGAGGGCTTCGTCCATGACGGCGATCACGGCTGTGAACCGCTCTTGCCTGCGACGGCCTGTGCCTTCGGTACCATGGCGGTACCTGGGGACATCGACTGTCGTGAGATCGCTCCCTGCGGCGAGGGAGCCTGGGGCACCATCCCCGTCGACGGGACCACCGAGCATGTCGACCAGAGCTATACCGGTGGCGGCAGTGACGGCAGTGCTGCGATGCCCTGGACGACCATCAGCGAGGGCATAACGGCGGCGGCGCCAGGGGCCATCGTGGCGGTCGCACCAGGGAGCTACGTCGAGACTCTGGCCATCCAAGGAAAGCCGGTACGCCTGTGGGGTAAGTGCCCTTCAGAGGTCGAAGTGGTGACCCCTGACGGGGATATGCCCGTTCTTCGGGTGCTCGACGGTGCGGCGGGGACCGAAGTGCGGGCCATCGCCCTGCGAGGCGCGGCGTCCTGGCCCGCTGTTGGCGTAGGGGGCTCTGACCCTGTGTTGCTGAGCCAGGTTTGGATTCACGACAACGGTACGATTGGGCTCTATGTGACCGATCAGGGCGGGGCGGCAGGGGTGACGCTCGCCGACTCGCTCATCGAGGCGGTCGGGGACGTTGGGGTATTGGTCGAGGGTGCGGCCCTTTCAGTCGAGCGCAGCGTCATCCGCGATACCGTTGCTGGTCCCCTTGGTGTGTCCGGTCGAGGCATCAACCTCGAGACGAACTCCGACACGGGCGCCCGAAGCACGGGGCTTGTCCGTCAGTCATTACTGGAGCGCACGCCGGGTACTGCTGTTTTCGTGGGCGACTCTGACGCTTCGGTCATTGGCAGCGTGATTCGTGACATTGGAGCTGGGGTGGTGGGCGCCGGGCTAGGTCGCGGTATCAATGTGGAGCGCATCAGCACTCGAGGTAGCTGTGTGGTGCGGCAGTCACTGGTCGAGCGGGTCCACGACGTCGGCATCTACGCCGCCTCTGCTGATCTGTCGGTTGAGCTGTCGGTGGTCCGCGACACGCTCGTTCGGGACAGCGATCAGCTTCTGGGCCGAGGGATCAACGTCGAGACGGTGCCAGGGGGAGAGGCCAGCAGCTTCCTGCTCTCGTCATCGCTGGTCGAGCGGGCCGTCGAAGTGGGCGTCGTGGTGAGCGATGGGGTTGCGACCATCGAGTCCACCTTGGTGCGTGACATGACGTCATCGCCGGTGCTGCCCCACTATGGTTGTGGCATCACCATCCAACGAGACCTGCTCGCTCCGCCCCCCGAGGTCGTTGTGCGGTGGCTGAGGGTGGAGCGTTGCCGTGGGTTCGGTGCCTTGGTGCAGAGCGCCAACGTCACTTTCGAGTCTCTCTGGATCAGTGACATTCGCCCGGTGGTCGATGGCGGAGACTTTGGTGACGCCATGGCGATCAGCGACATGGATGGGCCGGCCTGGATGGCCGTCACCGGTGCTCGCTTCGAGCAAAGCGCGCGGGCTGGCGTGGCCTTGTTTGGTGGGGAGGGGCACCTGGCACAGAGCGAGTTCGAGTGCAACGCCATCCACCTGACGGGCCAGCCTATGACGGCAGATTTTCAGCTCGTCGATGAGGGAGGCAACAGCTGTGGCTGCGGGCCACAAGAGGACTCGTGCGTCGTCCTTTCTGCGGCTCTAGTGCCACCCGATCCCCTCGGGGCGACGCTCCCGTGAGGGGCCTGCCCCGGTGACCCAGGTCTCCTGAAACCGCGGTAGCGAAGGCGGGGAGGTGATAGCGTAGCGGCCCGAACGCAAAGGAGACCGCATGGACACCCCAGAGCGTGATGTGTTCGACCGCATCTACCGTGGCGCCGAGCCGGACCAGATTGCCTGGCACTACGACGAGCCACCGGAGCAGCTGATCACGCTGATCGAGTCGGGGCAGCTAGCCCCCTGCAAGGCTATCGAGCTGGGCTGCGGGCTCGGCAGCCAGTGCGTCGCGCTGGCCCAGCGAGGCTTCGAGGTGACTGGTGTCGACTGTTCGGCGGCCGCTATCGATGAGGCGCGGCGGCAAGCCGAGCGGGCAGGAGTGAACGCAGCCTTCGTGGTCGCCGACTTGCTCGGCTCGCTCGCGGGGCTGAGCCCGCCCTACCAGCTGGCCTGGGACTGGGAGGTGTTGCACCACATCTTCCCAGCCCAACGGCCTCAGTTCGTCCAGAGGGTGGCTGATCTGCTGGGGCCCAAAGGGCGCTACCTGTCGGTGGCCTTCAGCGAGCAGGACCCATGGCTCGCCGATCAGGGGAAGTTTCGAACGACTCCCCTCAAGACGGTGCTCTACTTCTCGTCCGAGCAAGAGCTCCGCGAGCAATTCGAGCCGACCTTCAAGGTGCTCGAGTGCAAGACCCTCGAGATCCGCGGCAAGTTTGCACCTCACCTGGCCACTTGGTTGTTCGTGGAGAAGGCTTAGCCCGGTCCTTTCGGCTGGCCGTCTAGCTGGCGCTGCCCCATCATTCGCCGCTGAACCGATCGCCCATCGTCTCAGGAGGCTGAGCCTTGCATCGCATCGAAGCCAACGTGCTGATCCCCGGCCGCGGCGATCCCATCGACGACGGCTGCGTGCTGCTCGATGGCGCCACCATCACCTATGCCGGCCCCCGCGCCGGTGCGCCACCCTCCGAAGGCGCGGAGCACCACCAGGTTCCGGTGGTGATGCCAGGCCTGTGGGACTGCCATGTGCATCTGTTCGGGATTGCTTCGGCCAACCTCGCAGATGTGCTGCGGCTGCAGCCGGCGGTTGGCGGCGCGAGGGCGGTCAAGGATCTCGAGGCCGCACTGAACGCGGGCTTCACCAGCGTGCGCGAGATGGGCGGCTTGGGTATCTACCTCGCCCAAGTGGTCGACGAAGGGACCGTCCAGGGGCCGGCAATCTATGCCGCTGGGGCCCTCTTGAGCCAGACCGGTGGGCACGGCGACATTCATGCCGCACCGGTGCAGTGGGTGGAGGATTACGGGGCTCGTGGTGGCTGCTTGCACTTGTGCGATGGCGTGCCCGAGTGTCTACGAGGGGTGCGTCGGCAGTTGCGGCTCGGCGCTCGGCTCATCAAGGTTTGCGGCACCGGTGGCGTGCTGAGTGAGATCGGTCTGCCCACCCACCAGCAGTTCAGCGACGCCGAGCTTCAGGCCATGGTCGGAGAGGCCGCCCGGGCCGAACGGATCGTGGCCGCCCATTGTCACGGCAAGCCGGGCATCGAGGCCAGTGTGAGGGCAGGGGTGGGGACCATCGAGCACGGGACCCATCTGGACGAGCCGACCGCCCAGCTCATGAACGATCACGGCGCTATTCTGGTGCCCACTCACACCATCACCGCGCGGGTGCTCGACCATGGTCCGCGGCTCGGGGTCCCGGATTACGCCCTGGAGAAGATGGATGTCATCATCGGTCTGCAGAAGCGGGCCACCCAGATCGCCATGGCAGCTGGCGTCACCATCGCGCTGGGCACCGACGTCTTGAGCTCGGGACCCGATACGGTGTGCCCCTGGGGCATCCACGGTGCAGAGCTTGGCTATCTGGTGCAGTCGGGCATGACGCCCTTGCAGGCTATCGAGGCCGGCACCGCCAACGGACCGCTGACCCTGGGACCTCAGGGGCCCAAATCGGGCCAGCTGCTTCAGGGCTATGACGCTGACGTCATCGCGGTGGCAGAGAACCCGGTCGACGACATCACCGTGCTGGCCGAGCCTGCCAAGGTCACCAAGGTCTGGCGCGCCGGGCGGCTGGTCAAAGGCGCCCCATGAGCTCGGAACGCTACGACCGACAGCTGCGCATCCCCGAGCTTGGCCCGGCGGGGCAGCAGCAGCTCGCCCAAAGCCGGGTGCTGGTGGTTGGCGCCGGGGGGCTCGGCTCGCCGGTGCTGTTCTATCTAGCCGCCGCCGGCGTGGGCACGCTGGGTGTGGCTGATGGCGATGTGGTGGCCCTGTCCAATCTGAACCGCCAAATTCTCCATCGCACCGCCGATATCGACGTCCAAAAGGTCCGGTCTGCCCAGCGGGCGCTCGGCGAGCTCAATCCTGAGGTCCAGGTCGAAACCTATTGCGAGCGACTCGACCTGCCCCGGGCCACTGAGCTCGCAGCCCAGTACGATCTCGTGATCGACGCCGCCGACAGTTTTGTCTCCAAGTATCTGCTCAACGATGCGGCAGTGCGCGCCGGCACCCCGCTGCTCCACGCTGGGGTCGAAGGGCTGGCAGGTCAGCTGGCGCTGCTCGGCTTGCCGGACGGGCCCTGCTTGCGCTGTGTCTATCCCGAGGCTCCGCCCGATCCATCCGAGCCTCGAGCCATTCTCGGCGCCACCGCCGGTGTGGTCGGTGCGATCCAGGCTTCTGAGGCCATTCAGTTCCTCGCGGACATCGATGCGCCTCGGGGCGGCAAGCTCTTGGCCGTCGATCTGAGGAGCTTGCAGTTTCGCACCATCAAGATCTCACGGGATCCCGACTGTCCGGCGTGCGGGTAGCGCCCATCCGCAACTGCGGTCTCTCGTACCCGTGCTCCCGACCGTTTACAGCTGTGCGCGGCGGATGATCTCCCCCCGCAGCTGAGCGTCTTGGAGGTCAGGGGGCAAGTCGGCGAGCAGCCGGTCGGCTGGGGACTGACCTGCCGATACCAGCGCGACGAGCGGCTCGAGGTGGCGGCGCTCATCGTGACCATCAGCGTCCCGGCGGTCACGGCGCGCCAGGCCCGCCAGGGCGGTGTCTAGCAGCTGCTCGGCGAGCTGCTGCAGGGGTTGGCCCTGCCAGCGAGCCTTTAGGCCGTGGCGGGCGACCTCTGGGCGCAGCGCCTGTAGCTCGTCGGGGCCGAAGGGGGCACAGATTTGCTCGGCCTGGTCGAGCGCTCGGTCGTCGTACAGAAGCCCGGTCCACAGTGCCGGCACCGCGCATACCAAGTCGCGAGGCAATGAGTCTGCGCCCCGCACCTCGAGGTAGCCCTTCAGTCGGACCTCGGGGAACAAGGTGTTCAGGTGGTGGTCCCAATCTTCGGCGGTCGCTTGATAGCCCTGGAAGCCGTGGCGCCAGAAGCTCCTGAAGGTCTGGCCGGTATTGGCGACGAGCTGGTCGTCTCGCTTGAACAGAAACATGGGGGCGTCTAGGGCCCACTGCACGTAATCGGCGAAGCCGCGGCCGGGCTGCATCAGCTCGGGAAGCAGGCCAGAGCGATCAGGATCGACGTCGAGCCAAACCGCCGCCCGGCGGCTTTGATACTCTCCAGTCGCTTGCCCCTCGAAGAAGGGCGCGTTGGCGAACATGGCGGTCGCCACCGGTGAGAGCTTCAGCGCAACCCGCAGCTTGCGCATGGCGTCAGCCTCGTCGCTGTAGTCGAGGTTGACCTGCACCGTGGCCGTTCGGCGCATCATGTCGATGCCGCTCTGGCCCCGAGAGGGGAAGTAGTCCCGCATGATGCGGTACCGCTCTTTGGGTACCCAGGGCAGCTCGGACTGGCGCGCCAAGGGATGAAAACCGCTTGCCAACCAGGCCACGCCGAGTCGCTGGTCGATCGCCTGAAGCTCCCGAAGATGCTCACTCAGCTCGTCGCAGACCTCGTGAACCGTGCGCACCGGCGAGCCGGAGAGCTCGAGTTGGGCCCCCGGTTCCAGGGAGATCGAGGCGGAGCCGCGGGACAGGGCGATGATCGGCCCGCCGGGTTTCTCCGCCGTCGGGCGCCACCCGTAGCGGTGGGTCAACGCGTCGAATACCGCCAGGATGCCGTTGGGCCCATCGTAGGGTAGGGGGGCGCCGGTGGTCCGGTCGACGCCGAACCGTTCCACCTCGGTGCCGATCCGATGGGCCCCAGCCGGCTTGGCTCCCTGGTAGAAGGGGGCCAGCAGGTCGTCGGAGCTCAGGAGGGGCTCCGTCGGGGCTTGAGCACGGATAGCAGGGCCTGAACACAGGCCCGTGGGGGTGCAATGGAGCATGGGGCTTAACTTATGCACGGTTTGGGTCCGTGGCCACCCGTCGAGCCGCCAGTGGGTCCGTTCAGGGTCAGCCTCGCCCGTAGAGCAGATCTAGAGCGATAGGACAAGCCCCTGGGCTCGCTCTCACCACAATCACCTGGTCGCGCTCGTCGTGGTGCATTACCTGCCAGAGGTCGCCACCTTGATGTCGTCCACCTTGGCATGGAGAACACGCAATGACCTCTGAGGCGGACGCCCACTACGTTGCTGCTGTCGATCTGGGCTCGAACAGCTTCCACATGATCGTGGCGCGGCTCGAGGACGGGACGGTTCACATCGTCGACCGGTTGCGAGAACGGGTGCGGCTGGCCGCAGGCTTCGATGCTGATCACAACTTGAGCGACGAAGCTCAAGATCGCGCCCTGCGTTGCTTGGAGCGGTTCGGTCAACGGGTGGGCCACATGCCGGCCGCTTGCGTGAGGGCGGTGGGTACTAACACCTTGCGGCAAGCCAGCAACGGGTCCCAGCTGCTGGAACGTGCGCGGGATGCGCTCGGCCATCCCATCGAGATTATTGCGGGTCGAGAGGAAGCTCGTCTCATCTACCTGGGGATGGCCCACACCATGGCGGGTGCCGGAGAACGCCGCCTGGTGATCGACATCGGCGGTGGCAGCACCGAGTGCATCGTCGGACAGGGCTTCGACGTGCTCGCCGCCGACAGCTTGTACATGGGTTGCGTTAGCTACTCGCTCCGGTTCTTCCCCGATGGCGCGATCACCAAGGAGGGCTTCCAAGCGGCGCGGGTCGCCGCAGAGCTCGAGCTCGAATCGGTGGCGCGGTCTTATCGGCGTCTCGGTTGGCGGTCCGCGGTTGGGTGCTCGGGAACCGCTCATGCGGTGCATCAGATTGGCCGCGCCAACGGTTGGATCTCCGCAGGCATTACGCTCAAGTCGCTGAAGAAACTGCGCAAGGCGCTGATCGCTGCCGGTCGCGTCGAGGCCCTCTCGCTCCCTGGCTTGAAGGAAGACCGCCGACCGGTCATCGCTGGCGGCACGGCCATCCTCGAGGCCATCTGCCAGACCTTGCAGGTCGATGGCGTCGAGCCCTCACCGGGTGCCCTACGGGAGGGTTTGCTCTACGACCTCGTCGGGCGACTACGGCAGGAGGACGTGCGCGAGCGGACCATTCGCTGGTTCTGTGAGCGCTACGCCGTGGACACCGAGCACGCAGCCAAAGTCGAGGCCACGGCCTTGCGGCTCTTGGACCAAGTGGCGAGCCCCTGGGAGCTAGGTCACGGCTGGTCGGCGCGGCTGTTGTCTTGGGCGGCCCGTCTGTTCGAGATTGGTCTCACCGTGTCTCACACGGGCTACCACAAGCATGGTGCCTATCTCGTGACCCATGCGGATATGGCGGGTTTTTCCCAGGACGACCAGACCGCCCTGGCCGCCCTCATCCGGAGCCACCGGCGCAAGTTGAGCGCCAGCTTGTTCGCCCCGCTTACCGGGCGACAGGCCGAGCGGGTCACTCGCTTGTGCGTGTTGTTCAGGCTCGCGCTCCGCTTGCACCGTAGTCGGGTGGTCGAGCCGCTTCCGCCGGTCAAAGCCACTGCCAAAGCCAAGCGGCTGCAGCTGTCCTTCCCACCTGGCTGGCTCGCCACCCAATCGCTCTCCCAAGCCGGGCTGGAGCAAGAGGCCGGCTATCTGCGTGCCCTCGGCTATGAGCTGAGCTGGGACGCCAACGACTGAGCGTCTCGGTCATCGCCGGTGCGGTCCGATTGTCGGTGGTCCCTTTCGCTAGCCAGGTAGGCAAAGATCGAGCGCAGCACCTCGACGTGATCCTCCATGACGTCGAACAAGTCCTCGTGGCGGATGGCCAGCACCGAAGCGGTAGTCACCGCCCGGGCCTTGAAGGCGAAGGTGTCATGCCCGAGGGAGCTCGAGCCGCCCACCAGGCCGCTGCGACCAAAGCGCGCTCGGAGCAGAGGCTCATCCCGGTCCACTTCGACGAGACCTGACAGCACCACATGCAACACCCGGGCGTCAGCGTCTTGCTGGAATAACGTGTCCCCAGGGGCCAGATCGATCTGGTCGGCAGCCCGAGCCAAGCTGATCAGCGGCTGCACGCCGGCGCGGGCGAAAGCGGGGCATTCGATCAACGCCCGCAGCCGAGCAATCGGGACCTGGCGGCCAGCGTCTGCCGTCGCCGTCCGTCCATCGTTGGCACCCTCCGAGTCCGCGGGCTCGAGGGCCGCATTGGGCTCGGCAAAGGCGCCGGTTGGCGCCGCCTCGAGCACCAGATCGAGCTGTCGCCTGGCCTCTTGGACCATAGTGCCCCGTGCCAGCTCGAAGTCGTCTTCCATCACGTCAAGCCAGTCGTCCATGGGGAGCGCCAGGGCCACTACGTCGGTCTCTGCGATGGCGGTGCGATCTCGGGGCCGGTCCATCCAGGCGTCCAATACGCCCACGACAGCCTGGGGCCCGAAGGTCCAAGGGTCGCTGTCCGGCGAGTGGAGCGACATCGTGCCGGACACGACGAAAAAGATGTGGTCGGCGCTCTCGCCGCGCCGGTAGATCACCTCGCCAGCCGGGAAGCGCACGTCCTTGACGGCGGCGGCGAGCAGGCTGGCCGCTCGTCCCTGAGCAGCGCCGGCGAAGAGTGTGCGGATGAAAATGGCCCGCTCCAGCTGCTCGGTTGCTGCGGCCCGACTCGGTGACAGTTGGGTTGGCGGAATGCTCGCCATCGACACCCCTGAGGCGCCCAGCGGATCGGCCCAAGATGGTGGTGGAGTACTTGATGGCCCCAGGTGGTCGAGCCGATCGGTCACGTCGGTAAAAGCGGCGGCGGCGTGGCAGGAGGCCAACGCCACGATGGTGGCGTCTCGGTTGGTGAGCAGCTGCTCGATGGCCTGCTCGGCGTCTTGCGGAGGCTGGGGGATGAAGTCTTCGGCCCGGGTCACCCGATCCTCAGCGGAGAGGTCGTCGGCGACCAGCGTCATGAGCTGCCGACACTCGGGGCCGGTGTCTGACGCCAGCGCATCGAGAAACTCGTTGGCGTTGGCCCGCACGTGCCGGTCCCGGGACTGGAGCGCGACGTAGATGCCGTGGACGTCCTCGCGACGGTGCAGGATCCCGAAAAGTCGGAATCCCCGTTCGAGCGCTTGGCGCCGCTTGTCACCCAGCAGGGTGACCAACAGACGCCCGGTCTGGTAGCCCGGGGCGTCGGGCTCGTTGGCATGACGCTCCAGTGGTAGCTGCAGCGACAGCAGCCGCAGGTGCTCGACCAGAGTGTCGCTGATTTGCTGGGTGACGATCTCGGTGTCCACCGCTACGTCGTTCCGGGTCACCAGCCGTCCCAACCCGCGCAGCACCTTGTAGCGCACCGCACCGTCCTGCTCGGCACCTAGCCGGGTCGTCAGGATCGCAGCGGCCTGCTGGGAGCCAAAGCGGGCGATCGTCTGGGGGATGTGTAGCCGGACTCGGCGGCGGGTTCGCGGATCGATGAGGGCGTCCTCGAGAGCCGCCAGCGCCTCGTCGCCGAGTCGCACCAGCGCTTCTCTCACATGGGTCCGCCCGCTGCGCCGAGCCAGGCGGGCGATCAGGGCAGGGACGAAGCGCTGGTCCCGGATGCGGGCCATGGCCCTGACGACCTGTTCGATGGCCACGCAGTGGTGGTGACGAGCCAGGGCCAGCAGCACATCGGCCCAGCGCTGGTCGCCATCGAGCGCCAGCGCCTCCGCCAGTGCCCCACGGCCGCGGTGAGATGCGCCGTGGGTGTCTCGACAATGGTCTGGTGTCAGTCCGACTGCCCCTTGGTCCAGCGGTTGGGTCTGGGGGTCGTCAGGCCGCTCGTCTGAGCCGTGGTCGTGACCATCGTTGCCCAGCAGCGGCGCGATCAGCGGGTGGTTCAGCGGCGACACCGAGTCGTCCCAGCTGGCCAAGAAGAACGCCGCGTGAGCCCGCACCGCTGGGCTCACGTCAGTGTGCACCCGCTCGACAGGCTCGTGCCGTCCTGCCCGTCCCAGCGCTTGCACAGCGGCGATGCGCACCGGTTGGCTCCCTCGGTCCAGCAACCGCTCGGCGTGTTCCATCCAATCATCACGGTCCGCCGTGGCGATCAGCTCGAGGGCTCGCAGCTGCACGGCTTCGGACTCGTGGTAGAAAATGAGTGCCGGGATCAGTCCGCTGCGTTTGGCCTCGACGAGCACATCCATTGCCGCCACCACCCGCGTCTCTTTGGTGCTCGACAGCGCCGACAAGACGGATCGAAGTGAGCCCATGTCCAGGTTGTCGAGCCGCACGGTGGGGTCGAGCTGTCCGGCACCGAGCCGGTGGCGAAACCGATCCAAGTAAGGTCGTCGCAACAGAATCGCGACGGCGAGCCAGCCAGCGGCGAGGGTGACGACGATGCCTGCGATGACTCGTGGTGATTGTAGCTCGACGGCGGCCAAGACCATGAGCCCAGCGGCGGTCACCGCCTGGGTGGTCCGCAGCACTACCGACTCGAGCAGCGACTTGCTGCGGTTGCGCAGCTCGACTGAGAGGGGCAAGTAGAGCAACTCGGTCGACACCCGATTGACCGAATGGCGGAGGGCACCGTCGAACCCTTTCGTCGCGAGTACGGCGACGAGGCCGCCGCCGACCAAGATCACCGTCAAGCCGCCGCCGATCAGCAATAGTGGGAGCAGCGCCAAGGCCGCCGCCACTCCGAGACGCTGCAGCAGGTGGCGCGCCAGTAGCAGCTGCACCACCAGCGCGATGCCGTTGAGCACGGCGTAAAATCCGGCGAAGAACTGGCCCAAGGAGGCTGCCGGTATGGTGGCCTTCGCGGTCAGCTTGAACAGGTAGTCGGTGGTCAGCACTGCAGCCGTCGACAGGGCGATGAGCAGGCCGATGCGCCACACGTAGGACCGTTCGCCTGGCTCGAGGGTGCCTGCGGTTCGCTGCTGGTCTGCGGTTCTGCCGCTGTCTGGCAGCACATCGCTCTCTTCCGGCTCGATGGTCGTCAATGCGACCGCCGTGGCCAAGAAGAAGATGGCGGCGACCAACAGCAGCACCCGGGCGCCGGCAGGGTCATCGGCCGTCGCCCGCGCCGGTCCCAGTGCGGCGAGCGTGTGGAGCACCAGGGCGCTGGTCACCCCGCCGGCGGTGGCCCCGAGCACGCCGCCAGCGGCGATGGGGCCAAACAGCCGTTTGCCCTGCGCTACGGTGAACAGCTGGCCCACCAGTAGCCAGAACTGGACCACCATCACCGTGGCCAACAGCCCGCTCCACAGATAAATCGCGAAGACGCTGGTGGGCGTGATGGGCTGGAAGTGAAGCAGTGTGGTCCCAAAGGCCGCGACCACCAAGGTGAACACCACGGCATTGCGGCGACCGACCCGCCGTATGAAGCGCAGGTTGTAGGCCCGCACGACCAAGCCGATGACGGCCAGGGCTAGGTACACCAAGGCGAGCCGTTCGGCCGGTAGGGTCTCGAGGAAGAGCGCGTCCCGGGCGGTCTCCAGGACGGTATGGGCCGCAATCATTCCGAAAAGCGTGATGAAGGCGCGCGCCGCGGGCTGGGCCTCGCCAGCTCGCACATCCACCAGTCGTGCCAGCCCCTGGATCATCGCAGCTCTTCCGGCCCCAACCTAATCACGCTGCCGGTCTCGCGCAGCGCCTGCCGAGGCTTGGCGTCGGCGCCGGGGGCCGCTGCCGAGGCCACCGGGGCCTGACAACCAGGTGACCGGTGGTTAGGTTGAGGGCCATGGAGAGCTGGGCCAAGCCCCAGGGCAATCTGGATGTTCCCGGCACCAGCCGGCGGCTGCGTTTTGGTGTGATCGCTCTCGCCGTCGCCCTGGCCATCGCCGTAGCCATGGCCAAGGCCGATGTCTCAATCGGTTACCGTCTGTTGCTCATCCTGCCCTTCTTCGCTGCCGCCAGCGGTTTTTTTCAGGGTCTGTACCGGACCTGAATCGTGGCTGCAGCGCGCGGTCTGCGCGAGAGCGATGGCGACCCCGAGGCCATCGCCAACCCGGCGGACCGGGAGCGCAACCGGCGTCTCGGCTGGCTCGTGATGGCGAGCGCCACGGCTACGGCGATCCTGGCCACCGGCCTGTTCACCTTCGCCGCCTAGTGTACTGAGTCCGCCCGGCCGGCTCGGTCATCCAAACCAGAGGTCCGATTCTCCGCCTCGTCGTTACCGCAAAAGCACCGGAAACGATGGACACGACGTGGCCCGGTGATTATGAGAAAGGACGGGGGAAAATCAATAATTCCAACCCACGGGCAGCCGATACCGACCATGGAGTCGAAGCTGTTGAGCACCGGTCAGGCCGCCAAGGTCTGCTCCGTCACCCCCGACACGATTCTCAAGTGGATTCGCTCTGGCCGTCTGCCGGCTCAGCGCACCGCCGGAGGACACCACCGAGTTAGCCGCCGAGACCTGGAGCAAATCCTCCGGACCGGTGCCCCATCCGCCGACGCCCCGCGGGGCGTCAACGGTGGCGGAGACTTTCGTTTCTGTTGGGAGCACAAGGGCGACGGGTGCCTCTTGGAGGGCTGCGAAGAATGTGTGGTCTACGCCCTGCGAGCGCAGCGCTGCTACGAGGTCGTCAAGCTCAAACCCGAGGTGGGCCATGCAAAGCTGTTCTGCCAGGGTAGCTGCGAGGACTGCGACTATTTCAAAGAGGTCCACGAGCAAGCCACCAACGTGCTGGTCGTGACGGACGATGACGAGCTGACCGAGCGGCTGAAGAGTGGGGCCGCTGACGCGCCTTTCAATCTCGAGTTTGCCAGCTGTGAGTACGACTGCTCAGCCATCGTCCAGGACTTCAGGCCTGACTACGCCTTGGTGGACTGTTCACTCGGGCCCCAGCGGAGCGCAGACATTACCGCCCATCTGGCGACTGACCCGCGCCTACCTTTCGTGCGCGTGATCCTCGCCGGCACGGTGACCGAGTTCCCTGAAAATTGCGACGACATGGTCTTCGCTCGCATCCACAAGCCCTTCCGCATGGACGATTTGGCTCACTGCACGACCAGCGACATGGGCCGCCCGCGGGACACGACCAGTTGATCTAACGGCACCCTGTCCGCTTGGGTGAAGGCGGCGGTGGCGGCATGTGGCGTCGCTGGTGACGGTCACAGGCTGGTGAGCAGTGCGGCGGCGGGCCGACTCTCAACGGGCTCTGTGCGGTGGCCGCGAGGCAGCAGCACCCTGAAGGTGGCTCCTGGAGCCAGCGCGGCGTCGACCTCGACCGAGCCTCCGTGCTCGGCCACGATCTTGTGCACCACTAGCAGCCCCAAGCCGGTCCCTTTGGATCCCTTGGTGGTGACCATGCTGGAGAACAGCTCGTCGCTCAGGTTGGGGGCGATGCCAGGACCGTTGTCTTGGATCCTAATCTCCAGCTCGTCGTCAGGGGTGACCAAGGTCGACACGCGCACCCAGGCCTCGTCGACGGCCGCCGTGGCATCCAGGGCGTTGGTGATCAGGTTCATCAGGCACTGGTGCATGGCGTGAGAGTCGATGAGCCACGGCGACGCGGCTGAGGTCAGGTCAGTCTCCAGTGAGGTGGCCAGCGCTGCGGCCTTGGGGCGTAGCGTCTCGAGCACGTCGCTCACCAGCGCGTTTGGGTCGAGCTCTTCGAGATCCGGCTTTCGGTCCCTGGCAAAGTTCAACAGATCGGCTACCAGGGACGAGATGTGGTCGATATTTCGCTCCACCATCGCCCAGCCCTCGCCGCGGGTATTGGAGTCTTTGATGCGCACGCCTCGTTGATAGACGTAGGCGCCGCCGCGCAGGCCCTCGAGGATGTTCTTCACCGAGTGGCTGATCGAGGCCACCGTCTGTCCGGTGGCGGCCAGCCGCTCGGAGCGAATGATCTCTTCTTTCAGCTCTTTGATCTCTCTCAAGTCCTGGAAGAAGAAGACCCGACCGACGTGGCGGTCATTTTCCCGGAGCGTGATGCCCGAGGCCCGCACGTCCACCTTGGAGCCGTCCTTGCGCTCAATGACTTTCTCCTGGCGGTAGAAGCCGAAGATCACCTTCGACCCGTCCTGAAACAGGGGCTGCCTCAGGTCCTGGCGCAGCTCGGAGGTGAAGATCTGCTCCCAGGTGAGCTTGCCGACGACGTCGTCTTCATCGTAGTCGGTGAGGTTTTGGGCTACCCGGTTGAAGATCTGCACCGTGCCGGTGTCGTCGGTGGCGATGATGCCGTCGAAAGAGTTGCGGATCAGGCTGCCCTGGAACCGGTCCGAGCGCTCGAGCTCATCTCGAGACGTCTTCAGCACCTTGGTCATGTGGCGAAACGAGTCGTAGAGCTGGACGATCTCGTCACCTTTGTGGGCTCGGTACACCTCGCAGGTGCGGCAGCCTGCCAGCTTCTGCGGGAAGCTCGGCTCATAGCCTTCGCAGGGGGTGTCGTCGACGAACCAGCACTGGACGGCGGTGTTCTCATAGGCTGCACAGTCCCGTTGGCCGCAGCCCTTGATCTCCCAACAACGGACCGGCACGCCGAAGTCGAAGTCGGCGTTCAGGTTACCGACGCTGACGTCGTCGGCCAGGTGGGTCAGCTCGACGATGGGCCGGGTGAAGTAGCGGAAGAAGCAGAGCGCCGCCACCAAGCCGATAGCCGTCAGGCCAGCGAGCACGGCCAGGAAGATCACGTTCAGCTGGCTCACGAACTGATCCACCCGCGCGCTGCTGACGCCCAACTGAAGCGAGCCGGCGCCCCGCGGCCCGATCATCACTGGAGCTGCAACGTCGAGGTAGGTGACCCCAGCGACCTGGACCTTGCGATAGTCGTCGCTGCCCACCGGCGATGGCGGCGCTCTCCCCCCCAAGACGACCGTTGGCGGATCCCAGGCGAAAGAGTGGGCCACCACCTCTCCGTCCCGATCGAGCACCAACGCATAGGCAATGGTCTCGTCGAGTTGCACGGCTTGGGCTACGAGCTCGCGCAGCGCCGTCGCATCTTGGCTTGCCAGGGGGCCGGCGGCTCGCTGGGCTGTGCTGGCGGCCAGCAACTGAGTGCTCGCGGCGACCTCGTCGTAGAGTCGGGATCGCAAGACCAGCTGAAACACGACCGTACCCGTCACGCCCAAGACGCCCAGCAATGCCAGGGTGCTCAACAGGATCTTGTTGGCGAAGGAGAGCTTGTAGAAGAAGGGCAGGTGTCGCCGACGCCGTGTCAGCTTGCCGGTGCCGTCCTTCGAGTCCCCACCTGCCGGCACGGCGGGAACGAAGCTCATCCGAACTGAACGCCTTCTTTCTTGCGCTCGAGCACATCTTCGACCACCCGCATCAAGCGCACGGGGTCGACCGGCTTCTCGATGAAGCCGTCGGGCTTGCGGGTGCGCAAACCGCCGGCGATCTTCGCCCAGTCGATGTTCAGCTGCTCCTTGATTCCAGTGATCATGATCAGCGGTACGTGCTTGGTGGTCCGGTCCCCTTTGAGCCGCACGAACAGCTGGATGCCCGTGCGACCGGGCATCATCAGATCGAGGCAAATTAGATCAGGTGGAGCGTCACGAATCAGCTCCTCGCCTGTCTCCGCCTCGTTGGCCGTGCGGGTCGCGAACCCATGCTCCTCGAGAATCGACGAGATGTACTTACAGATGTCCTCTTCGTCGTCGATCACTACCGCGTTCCTGATGTCAGCCATGTTCCCTCCGTGCCCCTGGCGCGCTGCCAGCCAGAAACCCAACAACAGTCCAAGCCGTTGTAATTAACGGACTTTTCGTCGGCGATCTGGTCGCCAGCCGCGTTTTTTTCTTGACCTGCTCAGCCACCCTACTAGTCTGAGTCCAGAAAATCAATAATTCCCGTAAAACGAATGAAACGCCAGGATAATTTGGGTAAAACAGACACAGACTGCGCATTTTGCGCGTCTAACTAGGCATTTTTAGCCATTCGAGAAATTCAATAAATCCC